>CADBPG010000198.1 GCA_902796435.1 uncultured Eubacteriales bacterium
ACGGAAACAACACCCACAGAAGAGACAAACACGGAAGAAACGACACAGTATACCGTGACATATGACACAAATGGAGGCGCCTTCGAGAATGGCTCGACTTCGGTTGAGTTTATTTATGGAGAGGGCGTGTATCTGGGCAGCTATGACGAAATTCCCATCCGGGATGGATATCAGTTCCTGGGTTGGTCATTGGATGCCAATGCTGAGTCTGCATCGACATATGATGACGAGCAGGTGCTTAGCGATATGTACTTCTACGCCGTTTGGCAGGAAGAGGAGCAGACCTGCACTGTCACCTTTGATGCCAATGGCGGTGCGTTTTCTGACGGAGAAGTGACAAGAAGCTTCATGGGCTCCGGATACGATACGGAATATTTTTACGAGCATCCGCTTCGCTCTGCCACTGGTCATCTCTTCTGGGGCTGGGCCGATGATCCGAATGCAACAGAACCCCAGTATGGCTACGATGAATTGGAGAACTATGTCGAATACGATTTCAGTCAGGACCGGACGTACTATGCGGTCTGGAGATATATGGGAGACTATGCCCAGCAGCTGATTCTCGATGAGACGAATTATACACAGGAAAGTGTAACTCAGTTTTACTTTATAGCGCCAGAGACTGGAACGTATTATTTCATTTCTCTTGCAGAGGATGAAGAGGGATTTTACTCCTATTTAGTCGACTGTTATTCGGACCTCTACATGACTTCTGGTGCGGACTATCCCTATCAATATGGAACGTATGGTAGGAATGATTTCTTGTTCCGTATGGATCTGGAGAAGGATCAGATGGCTTTGCTGACAGCATATACAGATCCTGAATACACTGTATTTCCGGTCATGGTGACGCAAGGGACGCCAGTATCAATTACTGTACATGCGAATGGCGGACATTTTTCTGACGGAACAGATACCTATACTTTAGAAACGATCCAAGGTGCAAGCGTAAGAGGTAGTGAGCAGCCTGTGCATGATGACATGCATTATGTCTTTGCAGGCTGGTCAACAGATCCGGAAAGTGATGAAGCTGGCTCCTTTATTGCGGAAGAAGGACTGGAGTTATACGCTGTCTGGAGATATCGCAATCTGGTCACTTACAACGCTAATGGTGGCTATATCGGGGCAGAGGGAGATACACCGCAGGACTCCGTGACCACGGGTTTCGAATCAGAAGACGGCGTGGATCTTACGTTATTTGACAGGGACTTTGAGATTCACCATACCGATCCTTCGAAGTTCTTTTGTGGTTGGGCTAAGGAGCCTGATGCAACGGAGCCGATTTCAGAATCCTGGATCGAAGCAAACGGTCAGGACGTGGATCTGTACGCGGTCTGGGTGACAGGTGTTCATGTCACATTCGATGCGCAGGGCGGAGAACTCTACGATGATAGTGAAAAGTACGTGCAGCCTGGAACTCCGCTGGCACATGTGGAAATGATGGGTTACAAAACCATCGATGACAAAGGTTACGGCATCCTGGGCTGGTCGACAGAGCCCGGAGCGGCTGAGCCAAATGTCACAGGCGATTTCGAGATCACTGAGGATATTACTCTGTACGCCGTTTGGGGCCCCCGTGTGAACGTAAGACTGTGGCGAGATGGTTATGAACAAGAGGACTGGACTACCATTAGCATAGTCGCCGGCAGGACCTATGGCCCGAAGTATTTTGGCGACCCACAGGATTATCAGGAAGACCTGTACTTTGTTGGTTGGTCCAAAACCCAGGATGACGATCCTGCAAATGTGGCCGATCTGGTCTTCACCGAGGATACCACCCTGTATCCTGTCTGGCGAGGACCGGTCCAGGTGACCTACAAGACAGAATACGGCTCGTTCTGGAATGGCAATCAGGAGTATACGGAAACCTATAACCCGGGGTCCTGGTTTACAGAAGTCGATATTGATTATGATGGGTATATGCAGTTGTCCGGTTGGAAGCTGGAAGATGGCACACCGATCACCAGCTCCGACAGGGTGAACGATGATATAACCGTGTATGCGGTCTGGAGCGAGCCCTCCACATATATCACCCTGCATGTGACGGATGGTGGCTATTTTGGAACGAATCCCGACGAAACGGAAAGAAAAGTATACTACAGCGAGTATGATTCAGAGGTCTGGGTCAGCTGTGACGATATAACTCCATCTGACACGAGCAAGGCCTTTATCGGCTGGGCGACGACTCCGGATGCTGTAGATAGGGAATATGGCAAGAATTCTGATGTTCCTACAAGTGTCACTGATCTGTACACAGTCTGGGCCGAAGCTGTGAGAGTCACGTTGGTCACACCGGACGTCGATCTGGCCTGCTGGCATGATGAAGCTGGCAATGCATATGAGACGACAACGGTCTATGCGGCCAAGAATGAATATTTCCCCTATTCATATTCGCCGATGCTGAATGAGCAGGGGTATGTATTCCTGGGCTGGAGCAGAGATCCAAACGCCACCGAAGCAGAAGAGATTCGGATTACGGAGCCGATCACTCTGTATGCCGTCTTTGAGCGTATGGCGCAGGTCACCTTCAACCTGAACGGTGGATACTATACGAAGTATACTGATGAGATGGAAGAGGTCCTGGAACAGTTTACGGATGACTTCCAGTTGTATTTAAATAAGGGCTACCATAATCCGAAATATCTGGCAGATGAATTCTTTGATGCCCATAGTTATGGCAAAGACGGCGGTTATGTGCTGGCTGGCTGGGCTAAAGATCCGAGTACGACACCGGACCAGCTGGGCTACAGTATTGAGATCACTGAAGATGAGCTGACACTTTATGCGGTCTGGGATAAGATGATCACTGTCACCATCCATGAACGGAATGGTGAACCGTATAATTACGAGGCATCTACTTCCCGGACCTTGAGACAGCAGGGTCTGCTGTATGGCAGCGACTGGTATCAGAACGAAGAAACAAACGAGCGGTATTTCCTGATCGGTTATGCGACGGAAGAGGGCGGACCTGTAGTGTATGGCCCGAACGACATCCTACCTGAAACAGTCACCGACCTGTACGAGGTCTGGGAGTCCTTCACAAATTTGGAATATCCGGATCTGACAGTAGACCAGCAGGCGGATTTAGGCAGCATCTCCGACGAAACCTATAGTTGGGCTTCCTTCACACCGGAGGAAGACGGCGCTTATGCCTTCAAGCTCGTGCCTTCCAATTGTGATCTGTCAGATGCTTGGCTGTTTGATGGAAACGATCAGACTTATCTGTCATGGAATTGGGGCAGCGATGCAGAAGGTGAGGCCATCTATTTGCCTTGTGCATTGGAGCAGGGCAAGAAGTATTATCTGTATTTGGATCTGCAGGCACAAGAGTCTGGCACCAGAGCCGTTGCGACTGCAAAGCTTTCTGTTGTAAAAGCCGCCCAGGTGGTCTATCACCTGAATGATACTGAAACGATGACGGAGGTCGTGACCATTGGCCAGACACCGATCCAGTATGTACCGGTCACACCGCCTACACAGGATGATGCATTGGCCGGCTGGGCTTACAGTCCGAATGCAACAACACCCGATGTAACGAATGTGCATGAGATGACGGTGACGGAAGCCACCACCATCGATCTGTATCCGGTCTGGGTGAACTATGTTGCTCAGGCAGAGACGCTGCAGATCGCGCAGGAGAAGACTTTCCACTGCACACCAGAGACTACCTACTTTGCATTCACGCCGGAGACGACCGGTGCGCACATCGTTATTCTGCGCCAGGATGAGAATGCTGCACAGCCCGTATACTATAGTGGAATCAGGATCGACGGCATTGAAACCAGCCAGAATGTGATCCGCAGCCATCGTTCCATGGAAGATTGGAACGCCGGTTATTATCTCTTCCAACCGGACGTTGGAGAACTGCAGGCCGGAACGACCTATTATCTGCAGGTCAGCTGCGCATCTGAGAATGACTGGACGATCTCGGTCGAGCCTGCAAGTACTATCAAGCTGGATGCGAACGGCGGCCATTTCTATAATGAGACTGAGACACGAAGCGAAGCCTATCTGGTAGGTGGAAAGGTCCTGTTCGCGGAAGATCCGAGACATCCGGATGAGGAGCAGATCGGTACGGTCTTTAATGGCTGGGCTACGACCAAGAATGCCGCAGAGCCAGATATCGATCTGGAGAATCCTGAAGACGTGGCAACGCTTACGGATGGACAGACCCTGTACGCGAACTGGATCCAGGGTGTCAAGGTCACCTTCCAGACCGATGTGGGCGATTGGGAGATCGATGGAGCCACTATGGAACCGGTCACGACCTTGAGTTTCTACTACAAACCGGGCATTACACTCGAGGATACCTATTTCCCGAGGGCGCAGAACCATCCGGATGGCTTGAAGAATTTCAATGAGTATCAGGATGCTGAGGGCAATCGCTACTTCGAATACTCGGTCATCACTGAGGATGTGGTCCTGTATCCGATATGGCGAGAAGTATTTACAGCAACATATCATGCAGGAGCCGGAACTTTCGCAGGAACTGAGGATCCAGCGGTATATGTGGAAAAGAACTTGTTCGAGGGAAATTATCTTTCAGTGTATGAAAGGTATTTCCCGTATAAGCCGACGCCCAATGATCCGTCTCTGATCTTTGCCGGCTGGAGTCTGAAAGAAAACGGCGGCCTTGCCGATATTCAGAAAAACAGCATCAAGATCGAAGAAAGTGTGGATCTGTACGCGGTCTATCTGCCAAAGATCCATGTAACAGCGATCGTCAATAATCCGGAATATGGCAAGATCTCAGAGAGCGAATATGGTTCAGGCACAGATACATTGACGCTGGAGACCTGGGAGGGCGCAGCCCTGTATGATCTGCATATCTACTATGATTACGATGACAGCAAATACATCCTGTTGGGAACGAGCACCACAAAGGATGGAACCGAATTGCTGGCACGGAGTTATGCGGTCAAGGATGGAGAAAAGCTCTACTACATTTACGCTAAAGGTTATAGTATCGCCTTCGTGGCAGAAAAAGGCTACTTTATGAGAGGCGGTGCCCAGGTCGGAGAGGACTGGCAGCAGAGTCTGGATGGACATGCACTGGCAGAGGCTTTCGAAAAAGCGGGTGAACCGATCCGCGAAGGCTATACCTTCGATGGATGGGCAACGAAGGATGCAGAAGGCAACTTGACCCCTGTCTTTGCGGATACCGTACCAGAGCATCCGGAATATGGCCTGCTTGTCCTGCATGCCCTGTGGACCGACAAACCCTCTGTCAAAGACGCCAAGATCACCCTTTCCAAGACGACCTATACCTACAATGGCAAAGAGTGTAAGCCGACGGCTACAGTGACGCTTGCCGACGGAACTGTACTGACAAAGGATACGGACTACACCGTAACCTATGCCGACAACATCAATGCAGGTACCGCGACTGTGACGATCAAAGGCAAAGGCAACTATGCCGGCACAGCTCAGGCCACCTTCACCATCAGTAAGGCCAAGAACTCGATCACCCAGACGAAGACCTATGGTAAGTCCTATTCCACCAAGAAGCAGACGATCCAGCTGGCCAAGACGGCGAAATACGAGAAGGCGAAGCTGACATACAAGGCCAGCAACTCCAAGATCAAGGTCAGTTCCACAGGTCTGGTGACGATCCCCGCCAAGTTCAGCGGCAAGTTCACGGTCACCATCACCTCCAAGGCCACCACGAATTACGCGGCCGGCGCCAAGGTCACCGTCACGGTCTACATCCCGACCAAGCCGACGATCAGTAAGGTCACTAATTCGGCATCCAAGACCATGAAGGTGACGTGGAAGAAGGCATCGGTAGCCCAGGGTTATCAGGTGCAGTATTCCACCAGTTCCAAGTTCAAGAAAGCGAAGACAGTCACTGTGAAGAAGCAGGCGACGGTCAAGGCCACGATCAAGAAGCTGACCAAGGGTAAGAAGTATTATGTGCGCGTCCGTTCGTACTACACGGTGAGCAGCAAGAAGTACTACTCCGCGTGGAGCGCGACGAAGACCGTCACGATCAAGAAGTAAAATGCAGTGTTTTGCACGAAGCGTGCCCATCCTGTGATGGGCACGTTTTTGCGTAGGGGCGAATTACGTTCTGAAAGCGCGGACATTTGCTTTGCACCGTAGCCCGTTGGGGCCGATTACGTTCTACGTGAGAGTGGACACTGCGTAGAACGTATTTTGTTGGACTGATTACGTTCTGCGGGAATATGGACACTGTATAGAAGGTAATGATTTTGGACCATTTACGGTATGCAAAAACGGGCCGATTGTTTAGAACGTAACGACTACCTTCTGCGAAAGGGTGTACACTGCCTGGAACGTATTTCGCCAAGCCGGACTACCTTCTGTGACAAGGGGTCGACTTCGTAGAACGTAATCGCTCGAAAACCTTACGGTCTGCAGATGCACTGCTTCAGTCTGGAAGGTAATGAGCCAGTGCAGATTACGTTCCGCGAAGAGGCTTCTTTCATGTGACACATAATCCTAAAGATTCGCCGTGCCTGCGATCTTCCTTTGATCAACATGTCCAAAAAAACCTGCCTCAATTAGTGACAAACCACAGGAAGTGCGCTATAATAAGGGCACTAAATTAAAACAGGAGTGATCAGATGTCAAAAAAGATCGCGGTATTGCTGGCCAACGGTTTTGAAGAGGTCGAAGGACTGGCAGTTGTCGATGTGCTCAGGCGCGCGGGCTTCGTCTGTGACATGGTCGGCGTCGAGAGCGAGATCGTGCAGGGTTCCCATGGGATCCGCATTTTCGCGGACAAACTGCTGCAGGATGTTGTGGCCGATACCTATGATATGGTCGTGCTGCCCGGGGGTCTGCCGGGGGCGGATACGCTTCGGGACACGGAAGCGGTGGTCGCCTGGGTGCAGGAATTCGCGGCCAGGGAGGATAAGTTCGTCGCTGCGATCTGTGCCGCACCGCAGGTGCTGGCCAAGGCAGGTGTTGCCACAGGCAAAAGGGTCACTTCATATCCCGGAGCCAATTTCCAGGCCATGTTCCAGGACGCGGAATATGTGGACGATAATACAATGACGGAAGACGGAGTCATCGTCAGCGGCAATATGATCACGAGCCGCGGCCCCGGCACAACGCTTCCATTCGCGTATCGGCTGGTGGAAATGCTGGGCGGTCCGGCAGAAACATTACGAGAGGCAATGCAGTACAATGCTTTAAAAGCATCGGTACGGGCACACTAAGGAAGGAGTTATAAATCATGCTGAAGATCAACAAAAATGTGGAAGCGGCGAAGGCAGTCATCGCACTGGAAGGCCGTCTGGATACCGTTACGGCACCAGAACTGGAGGACGATTTGCTTGCCATCATCGATGGCATCACCGAACTGGTCCTGGACTTTGAGAAGCTGGATTATATTTCTTCCGCCGGCCTGCGCGTACTGCTTTCCGCACAGAAGACCATGAATAAGCAGGGAACGATGAAGATCGTGCACGTCAAGGACGTGATCATGGACATCTTCGAGATGACCGGTTTCCTGGACATTCTGACCGTAGAATAACGATCGGAGGAAACGGCTATGGCTGAAGCAAAAATTGCGCTGACCGGCCGCATCGATTCCAACAATGCTCCGCGCGTGGAGCAGGATATGTTGGGACAGCTGGCGGGTCTGGGTCAGGTACCGGTCGTCCTTGATGCACAGGAACTGCAGTATATCTCCAGTGCGGGACTGCGTGTGATCCTGCGCCTGAAGAAGAATTATCCGGATCTGACGATCACCAATGTAAATTCCGAAGTATATGAGATCCTGGAAATGACCGGTTTCACCGAAATGATGACGGTCGAAAAGGCTTACCGCGTCGTGGACGTGGCCGGCTGTGAGGAGATCGGCCGTGGTGCCAATGGTACCATCTACCGGATCGACCAGGACAATGTCGTCAAGGTATATAACAATGCGGACGCGCTGGAGGACATCCAGCACGAGCGGGAAGTCGCCCGTCTGGCATTGATCCTTGGCATCCCGACGGCCATTTCTTATGATGTGGTCCGGGTCGGCGAAAGCTACGGTTCTGTTTTCGAACTGCTGAACGCCTCTTCCTTCTCCAAGATCCTCGCGCAGGAACCGGAGAAGATGGACTGGTGCGTCAAAGAATATGTGGACCTGCTGAAGAAGATCCACTCAACGGTCGTGCCCGCGGGCAAGCTGCCGGATCTGAAAGAAACGGTACTGGACTGGGCCCGTTTTATGCTGGACTATCTGCCGGAAGAAGCCGGCAAGAAGCTGGTCGCCATGGTGGAAGCCATCCCTCATGATGATCACATGATCCATGGGGATTACCATACCAAGAACGTCATGTTCCAGAACGACGAAGTGCTGCTGATCGACATGGACACGCTGGCCATCGGCCATCCCATCTTCGAACTGGCGTCCATGTTCAACGCGATGATCGGTTATTCAGAAATGAATCCGGAACAGATCATTGCCTTCCAGGGCTTTGATGCCGAGACCGGCCGCACCTTCTGGCGCAAATCGCTGGCAGAGTACCTGAATACCAAGAACGAGCTGAAGATCCAGGAGGTCGAAAACAAGGCCAGGATCATCGGTTATACGCGTATGATCCGCCGTTCCATCCGCCGCAAGGGCATGGAAACGGAGCAGGGCCGTGCTGAGATCGAGCACTGGACCGGCGAACTGCTGGAGCTGCTTGCCCGGGTGGATACACTTATGTTTTCCCGCAATGAGCTGGAAGTAGAAGCGATCGAAGAAAATCTGGAGCAGGTGCAGGCCTTCGTGGATGAGCAGCTGGAAGCGGCGGATTGCTCGCCGAAGTCCCAGATGCAGATCGGCCTCGCGGTCGAGGAGATCTTCGTCAACATCGCGCGGTACGCGTATGCACCGGAAAAGGGCAGAGCAACGGTCCGTGTTGAGGTCTCGGATGCGCCTGTAGTGGTGACGATCACCTTTATGGATCATGGACAGCCCTATGATCCGCTGGCGAAGGAGGATCCGGACGTGACCCTGTCGGCCAGTGAGCGTGCCATCGGCGGTCTGGGCATCTTCATCGCGAAGAAGACCATGGACAACGTTCTGTACGAATACAAAGACGGCCAGAACATTCTGAAACTGAAGAAGAATCTGTAATACAAAGGAGCCAAGGGTAATGGAATCTTTGCAGATCGATCTGCATATGCATTCAACTGTGTCCGATGGCACAGATACTCCGCAAATGATCCTTGAAAAAGTAAAACAGGCCGGTATCGGCCTGTTTTCGTTGACGGATCATGACGCGATCAAGGGCAGCGGCGAGATCCTCTCCATCCGCACCGCGGAGGACCCGTTCTTTATCCCGGGCGTGGAATTCTCCTGTAAGGATGAGGAGGGCAAATATCATATCCTGGGCCTGGCCTATGACCCGCAGGCACCTTCCATCCAGGAGGTGGTGGATCTGGGACACGAGTACCGCATGAGAAAAGTGCGGGGCCGCATGGCGCAGGTCACCCAGGAGTTCGGCTATGTTTTCCCGGAGGACGAGGTCGTAAAGCTGCTGCAGAACGATAATCCCGGCAAGCCCCACATCGGGAACCTGATGGTCAAACTGGGCTATGCCCAGTCCAAAGAGCAGGCGATCCGGGAGATCATCAATAAAGTCCATTTCAAGGGTGAATATGTGCGGCCGGAGGAGGCGATCCGGGGGATCCTGGGCGCCGGCGGCGTGCCCGTACTGGCACACCCCTCCTATGGCAGTGGAGATCAGTTGATCTTCGGTGAAGAAATGGATGCGCGTCTGAAGCGGCTGATCGGTTTCGGCCTGCAGGGTGTGGAGGCCTTCTATTCCGGCTTTACGCCTCGGATCCGCAAGGAAATGCTGAACTTTGCCGAGCAGTATGACCTGTATATCACCGCCGGCAGTGATTATCATGGCCGCAACAAGCTGATCAAGCTGGGCGATACCGGACTTGCAGGGATTCCCTGCGAGGAGTATCCTCGCGGCCTCAAGCGGTTCCTGGAAAGGGTACTGCCATGAGATTCGATACAAGAAATCAAAAGCCGAAGATCTGGAACATCGCGGTACTGAGTGCGGTCACGCTGGTTCTTTGTTTGGCAGTCCTGTTGTTCGGCGGAACATCCAGACACCTGGCGCTCGTGCTTTTACTGGATGTGTACCTGCTGGCTGTCACGATCCTGCTGGTCGTCGCGTTCTATCGTCAACTGCAATACAACCCCTATTCCTATAATACGATCTACTATATCGGCTTTGCCTTGTTTGTCTTCTCGATCTTTCTGACGATCCTCACGATGACGGTCATGATGTTCAGATATGAGGGGTATGAGGGCAATGGAGGACTCTATGCGATCTTAGGCCTGTTGGAGAGCTCTGGGCACAATTATATGATATACTCGTTCCCCTTCATCGCCTTGTTTTCTCTGGCGCTCTGCATTTCCAACATTTCGCTGATCATGCATGAAGGGTTCCGGGTCGTGAACGTTCTGGGCATCGTGCTTTCCATCCTTCTGGTCGGAGGCGAGATCTTCGTGTTCCAGATCAATTACTATGTATCGGGCAGCATGATCGAGGTCATGGTGCACGACCTTGTGACTGGCCTGTTCGCGACGGTATACCTGTACTATGAGTGCATGCTCATCGGATCGATCATTGCCAACATCATCGTGACCCGGTATGAGCCGGATCCGGTGCAGGACTTTGTGATCATCCTGGGCTGTGCCATCCGCCGTGATGGTACGCCGACGCCTCTTTTGCGCAGCCGGATCGACCGGGCGCTGGCCTTTGCGCGCAAGCAGAAGGAAAAAACGGGCAAGGACATCACCTTCGTGGCTTCCGGCGGACAGGGCCCGAATGAGGTCGTCTCCGAAAGCGCTTGCATGAAACGGTATCTGATGGAGCGGGGCATCCCACAGGAGCGGATCATCGAGGAGGATCAGTCCACAGACACCTTGGAAAACATGAAGTTCTCCAAGGAGAAGATCATGGCAAAAAACCCCGAGGCCAAGGTCATCTTCTCCACGAATGGATATCATGTATTCCGCAGCGGTATCTGGGCACGACGGGTCAAGATGCGTGCCATAGGGATCAGTGCGAAGACCAAGTGGTATTTCTGGCCGAATGCCGCGGTGCGGGAGTTCATCGGGCTTCTGACAGAGCATCGGGTCAAGCAGATCGTGATCTTTGCCAGCATGATCCTGGTCCATGTGGTGCTTACGATCCTGTATTATCAAATCTAAAAGTTGAGATCAAAAAAGGGACAGCCCTGGGAGCTGTCCCTTATTCTTTTACTTGTTCAGTCTGAGATGTCCACGTCCATGACGATCTGGAGCGTGTAGTCCGGGAAGAGGGCCTGGACCTCGGCGCAGAGGATTTCCAGAGCCTCCTTGCGCTCGATATCAAAACTGATGACGACATCGAAGCGCATGGTCTTCTTCTCGGTATCCGCGTAGAAGCCGTGCATCTGAAGGGCCCATTCGTGGGCCAGGACCGTTTCCTGCACCTTGTTGCGGATGCGGGCGGCCTCCGCGTCGGTCGTATTGTAGGAGTAGACGCCGACACCGGTCAGGATGACGCCGGTCTTTTGGAGCACGTTCAGCTGGACGCGGCGGGTCAGCTGGTCCACCTCGTCGACAGTCATGGTATCCGGCAGTTCCAGATGGACGGTGCCGTAGTTCTTATTCGGTCCGTAGTTGTACAGGATCAGGTCGAAAGCACCGCGGACCGCGGGCTCTTCATTGACCAGTTTTTTGATTTCTTTAACAGTTTCCGGATCGCTGCGGCGGCCCAGGATGTCGCTCAAGGTCTCGCCCATTATTTCGATACCGGCCTTGATGATGAAGCAGGCGATCAGGACGCCGACGTAGGCTTCCAGAGACAGTCCCGTGCATTTGAAGATGAGGGCGGAGGCCAGGACCGAGGCGGACAGGATCGCGTCGAAACTGGCATCAGATCCGGAGGCGACCAGGGCCTGGGAATTGGCCTTTTCACCCTGTGCCTTGACAAAGCGGCCCAGCAGGATCTTGACCAGGATCGCCACAGCGATGATGACTAAAGAAGTAACAGAATAATTGGCGGTCTCCGGATGGATGATCTTCTTCACAGATTCCACCAACGCGGTGATACCGGCGTACAAAACGATGCCGGCGACGATCATGGAACTTAGATACTCGATCCGGCCGTGGCCCAGAGGATGCTTTCTATCCGGAGAGCGGCCCGCCAGCTTGGTGCCGACGATGGTGATGATCGAAGAAAGAGCGTCCGACAGGTTGTTGACCGCGTCCAGGATGACGGCGATGGAGTGGGACAGCAGGCCTACAACAGCTTTGAAAGCTGACAGAAATACATTGGCCAGGATACCGATCACGCTGGTGCGGATGATGATTTTGTCCCGCTGTGCAGCTGCACTCAGGATTTCATTTTCATCGCTCATTTATATTTCCTCCTTGTAGAGAAGCAGTGATCTCTGCCATTTTTTCATCCATCAGGATGTATTTTCTATACAGAACATAACTGGAGGCCAGTGCATAGGCCATGTCCTTGCCGACAGCACCTAGGGCGTAGGACAGGCGCTCTTGAAAACGAAGATTCATGAGGGTACTACCTTATAGAACGAAATTTGCCTTCTTATTATAGATCAGAAAAGGCCTGCAGGCAAGCGGGAGTTTTCATGGCAGCGGCTTGCGAAACTCCAAGGATCTGTGGCATAATAGGCGAAAATGGAAAGGAAAACGTGATGAAATTAACGACCTTATGTTATATAGAGCGGGACGGATGTTACTTGATGATGCACCGGATCAAGAAGGAGCAGGACGAGAATGCGGGCAAGTGGATCGGCATCGGCGGCCACCTGGAGGCAGGGGAAACACCGGAAGAGTGCATCCGCAGAGAAGCCCTGGAGGAGACCGGTCTGAGACTTACCGGCCTGAAGCTTGCCGGGATCATTACCTTCATCCTGCCGAAATGGGGCGATGAACTGACTTTCCTGTACACGGCCGCCGCGGAGGGTGGCCTGCGTCCAGACTGTTCAGAAGGAGTGCTGGAATGGGTCCCGAAGGACAAGGTGATGGACCTTGCGCTCTGGCCGGGCGACCGGATCTTCCTGCCTTTGCTGACCAGCCGAAAGGAAGTCTTCTCTCTGAAACTAACTTACAATGAGAAGGACGAACTGACGGGCTCTCACCTGGAGCCTACAGAATAAATGTCGCTTTCCAGGCGACCCGCAAGGCTTCGTATGATGCTATACTAGGATCATCAAACACAAGGAGGAAAAAGCATATGTACGGAGCGATTTTAGGAGATATGATCGGGGCACCTTATGAATTCGACAGAGGCAATAAAACAAAAGACTTTCCGCTGTTCAGTGCGGAAAGCCAGTTTACAGATGATACAGTGATGACCATCGCGGTGGCGGAGGCCATCATGGACGCTAAGGGCAAGAAAGAGAAGGCCGTCAGAAAAACGTTGGTCCGCTCTTTGCAGACCTGGGGCCGCAGATACCCCGATGCCGGATACGGCGCCAGGTTCATCTATTGGGTGTTCGCGGATGATCCAGCTCCCTATGGCAGCTTTGGCAACGGATCCGCGATGCGTGTGTCCTCCGTGGGCTGGCTGTACGATACCCTGGAGGAGACCCGCAAATATGCCGCCTTAAGCGCCGCGATCTCCCATGACCATCCGGAAGGGATCAAGGGTGCGGAAGCGATCGCATCTGCCATTTTCCTGGCCCGCACGGGGCATACGAAGCAGGAGATCCGCGACTACATCGTGCAGGAATTCGGCTATGACCTGACCCGGACCTGTGACGAGATCCGTCCGGACTACTATCATGTGGAGACCTGCCAGCAGACGGTGCCGGAAGCGGTCACCGCATTCTTGGAGGGCACTGATTTCGAAGATGTGCTCCGGACGGCGGTATCGCTGGGCGGCGACTGTGACACGCTGACCTGCATCGCGGGCAGCATCGCCGAAGCCTTTTACGGTGTGCCGGAGGCGTTGAAAAAAGAATGCCGGGCACGGCTCGGCGATGATATGCTTGCGGTGCTCGACAGGTTCGACAAGGTGCGGGCCTAATCCCAGTGGTTCAGACCGTGGTAGAGCATTTCGTTGTAACGGGCGTTGGCCTCCTGGCTGGCCTTCTTCTGCTTCCAGGCTTCGATCTCGCTGCAGATGGCCAGCATTTCATCCACGACCATTTCGATCGTTTTAGGCTTAGCCTGCCGCAGGTAGGAGGTCATCCGCAGGATGGCTTTCGGACTGCCGAGGCGGCTGGCCATGACCTCGCCCAATTCTGGAGGAAAACCCTGCTCAGCCAGGGTTTCTTTTAATTCATCACGGCAGCGGCCCCAATAGATCTGATCCTGGGTACTCATAGGCAGAGCTCCTTTCCTTTAGGTTGAATAAAACGATGATAGCATCTGACGGCGGAAGTGTCAAATCCCGCATTCAGGTGCTTTTTTTCAAAGAAATCGTTGACAAATGAGTTAGCTGGTGCTAACATAGGAAAAGTTAGAAGGGCCTAACCAAATCAAAGCCTTCAAAGGGGAAGAAAGATATGATGCCATTACCGTTAGCTACTGTCGGGGAAGAATTGATGGTGCAAAGGATCGGAGGCGCACCGAACGTGCGGACGCATCTGGAAAACCTGGGCTTAGTCGCAGGAGCGAATGTCACGGTCATCTCGGAGATCGCGGGCAACCTGATCGTCAACGTAAAGGAATCCCGGATCGCGCTGGATAAAGAGATGGCGATGAAGATCTTTGTGCAATAAGCCTTCTGAAAGGCGAAGTATAGAAGGGAGCAGAACGCATGAGAACTTTAAGAGATGTGCGTATCGGAGAGACCGTTATTGTGAAAAAGCTGCATGGCGAAGGCGCGGTCAAACGCCGCATCATGGACATGGGCATCACACGGCATACGGAGATCTATGTGCGCAAGGTAGCACCGCTGGGCGATCCGGTCGAAGTCACGGTCCGCGGATATGAACTGTCGATCCGTAAAGCTGATGCAGAAATGGTCGAGATCGAAGAATAAGCTTTTTATTATCATCAATAGTTAGGAATTACTAACAAACGGAGGAGTCAAAAATGGAAATTCGCATTGCCCTTGCCGGCAACCCGAACAGCGGTAAAACAACATTGTTCAATGCTCTGACGGGTTCCAACCAGTTCGTAGGTAACTGGCCGGGCGTCACTGTCGAGAAAAAAGAAGGCGGTCTGAAGAAGCATGACGGCGTCAAGATCATGGACCTGCCGGGTATCTACTCACTGTCACCGTATACGCTGGAAGAAGTCGTCGCCCGTAATTACCTGATCGACGAGCGCCCGGACGCCATCCTGAACATCGTGGATGGTACCAACCTGGAGCGTAACCTGTACCTGACCACGCAGCTGACCGAACTGGGCATCCCGGTGGTCGTAGCCGTCAACATGATGGACATGGTCGAAAAGAACGGCGACAAGATCAACCTGAATGAACTGGGCCGGGAGCTGGGCTGCAAGGTCGTCCCGATCTCCGCTCTGAAGGGGACCGGCATCATGGAAGCGGCGGAAGAGGCCATCAAAGCGGCCAAGAGCACCAAGACCGTTCCGATGCATACCTTCAGCGGTCCTGTTGAGCATGCGATCGCCCACATCGAGGAAGCGGTCGTCCATAACATGCCGGAAGAGCAGCAGCGCTGGTACGCCATCAAGGTCTTCGAGCGGGATGAAAAGGTCCTGGAAAAACTGAACATTCCTGCGGATACCAAGGCCCATATCGAAAACGATATCGTTGCGGCTGAGACCGAGCTGGATGACGATGCCGAGTCCATCATCACCAACGAGCGCTATGTCTACATCGCCAACATCATCAAGGGCAGCTACAAGAAGGCCAACGTCGGCAAGCTGACTACCTCTGACAAGATCGATAAGGTCGTCACCAACCGCTGGCTGGGTCTGCCGATCTTCGCGGCGATCATGTTCCTGGTCTACTATATCTCCATGGTCACGGTCGGTGCCGCTGCTACCGACTGGGCAAACGACGGTCTGTTCGGTGATGGTTATCACCTGTTTGGCCGCGGTACCGCTGCCTATGAAGAGCATGCGGAAGCCATCGGTGTTCTGACCGGTGCTGCAGAAGCGGCAGAGAACGATGCCGTTCTGAGCGCGCTGGATTTTGAATCTGAAGAATACAGTGAAGAAGCTGCGGTCACCGCTGTCCAGGAATTTGCTGGTTCCATCGCGGACACCGACACCTTCACCTATGAAGTAGAAGATGAAGAGACCCTGGCCATCGAGGAAGTGACCTCCAATGGCGCAGACGTAAAAGCGGCGGCAGAAGTCTTTGCTAACAATGGCGGCAAGGCAGACGATCCGGCTGAATTCGGCACCTGGGTCCCGGGCATTCCTGTCTTGATCGAAAACCTGCTGGACAAGATCGGTACCGCGGACTGGCTGAAAAGCCTCATCCTGGATGGTATCGTAGCCGGTGTCGGCGCGGTCCTCGGTTTCGTACCGCAGATGCTGGTCCTGTTCTTCCTGCTGGCTTTCCTGGAGAGCTGCGGTTATATGGCCCGTATCGCCTTTGTTCTGGACCGTATCTTCCGTAAGTTCGGTCTTTCCGGTAAATCCTTCATTCCGATCCTGATCGGTACCGGCTGCGGTATCCCGGGTATCATGGCATCCCGTACGATCGAGAATGAGCGTGACCGTCGTATGACGATCATGACCACCACCTTCATCCCCTGCGGCGCGAAGACTCCGTTCATCGCCATGATCGCAGGCGCCATCTTCGGTGGCTCCGCCTGGGTCGCGACCTCCGCGTACTTCCTGGGCATGGCTGCCATCATCTGCTCCGGTATCATCCTGAAGAAGACCAAGATGTTCGCCGGTGACCCGGCGCCCTTCGTTATGGAGCTGCCGGCCTACCATATGCCGACTCTGGGCACCGTCCTGCGCGGTACCTGGGAGCGTGGCTGGTCCTTCATCAAGAAGGCCGGAACCATCATCCTGCTTTCCACCATCCTGGTATGGTTCACTTCTTTCTTCGGATTCACCGACGAAGGATTCCGCATGCTGGCTGAGGACGAACTGAACCTCTCCATCCTGGCCCGCATTGGTTCTGCCATCAAGTGGATCTTCGCACCTCTGGGCTTTGGCAACTGGCAGGCGACCGTCGCCTCCATCACCGGTCTAGTCGCGAAGGAAAACATCGTTGGTACCATGGGTATCCTGTATGGTACGGGAGATGCTCCGGTCTATACGACCCTGGCCAACTCCTTCACCGCGGTTTCCGGTTATGCCTTCCTGGCCTTCAACCTGCTGTGCGCACCGTGCTTCGCGGCTATGGGCGCGATCAAGCGTGAAATGAACAACGCCAAGTGGACCTGGTTCGCCATCGGCTACGAGTGCATCTTCGCCTGGCTGGTCAGCCTGGTGATCTACCAGATCGGCGGACTGTTCGCCGGCAACGGCTTCGGTTTCTTCACCGTCATCGCCATCGCCGTTGTTGCCTGCTTCATCTGGCTGCTGTTCCGTCCGTACAAGGAAGCAACCCATCTGAAGTAAGAATCCATGTAAAAACAAATCCCCTGGCGCAGTGCTGATTTAAGCCTGTGCCGGGGGATTTTTCATGCTTGCATCGGTGACGGAAATCCTTTACAATAGTAGAAACACAAGTGAGGAGTAGATATTATGGCAAAAGTGCTTTTATTGAACGGCAGCCCCCATCCGAATGGATGTACCGCGGCGGCTTTGCAGGAAATGATCCGGGTGTTTGAAGCAGAAGGCGTGGAGACAGAACTGATCCAGGTCGGCAACAAGGACATCCGTGGATGC
>CADBPG010000199.1 GCA_902796435.1 uncultured Eubacteriales bacterium
GATCGAGGTCGAAAACATCAAGCGCCTCGAAGCCAAGGTCGTCGAAGGTCCCTACATCCACCACTGCGTCGGCATCCACAAGGACGTTGTGCCGGTGCTGTATGAAGCCTGCAAATACATCGGCATCAAGCCGGATCTGTACGACCCGATCGAAGAAGATGTGAAGGCGTATTTAAGGGGCGAATAAGAAGGAATTCTCCTGCGGAGAATTCCGGGTGGCTAATGAAGTGGTGGCCTGCGATTACTTCGTCAGCGAGCAACAATACTTTCAACGGCGTAAAGTCACTGGTTTTCCAAAGATTTTTACTTGGCTGAGAAAAAAAGAAATGCTCCACGGAGTAACACCGAACCTTTTACTCCGTGGAGATCAATCATCTGGCCAAAAGGCGTAATCGGCAGGCCAGACACCTGGATATGGATAAGGAGGATTGCGGATTCATGGATATAAAAGAACTAGAACGCAAGAGCTGGGATCTGCGGCAGGATGTTCTGGATATCATCATGGCCGGCGGAGGCGGGCACATCGGGGGCGATATGAGCCTGATGAACGCGCTGCTGGTCTTGTATAAGAACCATCTGAACATCACGCCGGAGACGGTGGAGGATCCGAACCGTGACCGGTTCGTACTGAGCAAGGGGCATTCGGTCGAGACCTATTATGCGATCCTGGCGGATTGCGGATTCCTGGATCTGGAGGATGTAAAGGCGCGGTTCTCGAAATTCGGATCTCCCTATATCGGTCATCCGAACAACAAACTGCCTGGCATCGAGATGAATTCCGGATCCTTGGGCCATGGGCTGCCGGTGTGCGTCGGTATGGCGCTGGCGGGCAAGCGGGATGGCAAAGACTACCGGGTCTATACGATCATGGGTGATGGTGAGATCGCGGAAGGTTCGGTCTGGGAAGGTGCGATGGCCGCTGGCCATTTCAAGCTGGACAACCTGTGCGCGGTCGTGGACCGCAATGGTCTGCAGATCTCCGGCAGTACCGAGGACGTGATGCATCATGAGCCTCTGGCAGACCGTTTCGCAAGCTTTGGCTGGCATGTGCTGGAGGTCAATGGTGACAAGATCGAAGAGCTGGACCAGGCCTTTGCAAAGGCGAAGACCTTGAAGGGCAAGCCGACGGTCATCATCTCACACACGACCAAGGGATACGGCAGTTCCATCATGGAAAACAAGGCGGGCTGGCATCACCACCTGCCCAATGCAGAAGAATATGAGATCATCAAAGCGGATTTTGCCGCGAGAAAGGCAGGTGTCTGACATGGCAAACAAGATCCCGAATCGTCAGGCAATCTGTGAGACGCTGATGCAGGCGGCGCAGACGGACAAGGATATCTTTGTGCTTTGCAGTGACAGCCGGGGCAGTGCCTCCCTGACACCCTTTGCCAACGCCTTCCCGGAACAGTTCGTGGAAGTCGGCATCGCGGAGCAGAATCTGGTCAGTATCGCGGCGGGCCTGGCGGCCTGCGGGAAGAAGGCCTACGCTGCCTCTCCTGCCTGCTTTGTGAGCACCCGCAGCTATGAACAGGCCAAGATCGACGTGGCCTATTCCAATACCAACGTCAAGCTGATCGGTATTTCCGGCGGCATCAGCTATGGAGCGCTGGGCATGAGCCATCACAGCGCCCAGGATTTCGCCGCCATGGCGGCCATCCCCAACATGCGGGTCTACTGCCCGAGCGACCGGTTCCAGACCCGGAAACTGATCGAGGCGCTGCTTCAGGACCAGAAGCCGGCCTACATCCGTGTCGGCCGCAATCCGGTGGAGGACGTGTACTCGGAGGAGGATACGCCCTTCGAGATGGACCGAGCGACAGTGCTTTCGGAAGGCCAGGACGTGCTGATCGTGGCCTGTGGCGAAATGGTCCATCCGGCCAAGGAAGCCGCGGCAAACCTGAAGGCGCAGGGCATCCAGGCATGTGTGCTGGATATGTACTGCATCAAACCGCTGGATACACAGACCTTGTTGGAGAAAGCAAAGGGCGTCAAGGGCGTGGTCGTCATTGAAGAGCACGCACCTTCCGGCGGCCTGGGCGCCGCAGTGGCCCAGTGCCTGGTGGAGAACGAGCCGAAGAAATGCCGCCTGCTGTCCCTGCCGGATGCGCCGGTCATCACCGGTACCTCCAAGGAAGTATTCGACTACTACGGCCTGTCCGCTGCTGGCATCGAGAAAGCCGTAAAGGAGCTGATCTTATGAAATATATCATCGGCATCGACCAAAGCACCCAGGGGACCAAAGCGGTTCTGGTAGATGAAAACGGCCGCATCGCGGCCCGGCTGGACAAGCCGCACCGGCAGATCATCAGCGAGGAAGGCTTCGTCTCCCATGATCCGGAAGAGATCTACCAGAACACGCTGGAGATCGTCCGCCGGATCATCGAAGAAAACCAGGTCGCAGAGGAAGATCTGGTCGCCTGCGGTATCAGCAACCAGCGCGAGACCACGGTGCCCTTCCACAAGGACGGGACCGCGGCGGGCAACGCTGTCGTCTGGCAGTGCTCCCGTGCCAAAGATATCATCACGCGGATGACGGAAGAAGACCCTGCCTTGCCCGAACTGGTGCAGAAAAAGACGGGTCTGCCGCTGTCCCCCTTCTTCCCGGCGCCGAAGATCCGCTGGCTGCTGGAGAACCAGGTGCAGCAGGATCCGGACGTGCGTTTCGGAACCATCGACACCTGGCTGGTCTACCGGCTGACCGAAGGCCGTTCCTTCATGACGGATTATTCCAATGCATCCCGGACCATGCTGCTCAACCTCACCACCCTGACCTGGGATGATGAGCTGCTGGATCGTTTCGGCATCCGCAGGGACCAGCTGCCCGAGATCGTGGATTCCAACGCGGATTTCGGTACCATCACCTTCGGTGGATATCTTAAGAAACCTTTGCCCATCTACTGCGCCATGGGTGACTCCCACGCGTCGCTTTTCGCCCTGGGCTGCCACAAAAACGGCATGACCAAGGCTTCCTATGGCACGGGTTCTTCCATCATGATGAACATTGGTTCGGAACTGAAGGAAAGCACCTGCGGCCTGGCGACCTCCATCGCCTGGAGCCGTGACGGTGTCGTAAGCTATGCCCTGGAGGGCAACATCAACTATTCAGCGGCCGTCATTTCCTGGCTGAAGAACGACCTGCAGATGATCAGTTCTCCCGCCGAGGTGGAGCCTGCCGCCCGGGCGGCCCATCCGGAGGATACAACGGTCCTGGTACCGGCCTTTACCGGCCTAGGCGCACCCCACTGGGTGAATGATGTCAAAGCCACCTTTACCGGCATGACCCGGACCACCGGCCGCAACGAGATCATCAAGGCGGCGCTGGAAAGCATCGTCTTCCAGGTGACAGACGTCCTGTCCGCCATGGAGCAGGATTCCGGCCTGAAGATCGGACAGATCCGCGTGGACGGCGGCGCCAGCAAGAACGGCTACCTGATGCAGTTCCAGAGTGATCTGGCGGATACGAAGGTCTCCCGTCCGGATATGGAAGAGTTCTCCGCCCTGGGCGTCAGTTATATGGCGGGCCTGAAAGCGGGCCTTCTGGACGAGGGCGTCTTCGATCTGGCAGAATCCACGGTATTCACGCCCCAGATGTCGCCGGAGAAGCGTGCGCAGAAAAAGGCCATGTGGCAGGATGCCCTGCGCAGGACCCTGTGATCAAAAGGAGTAGAGAATTACATGTCTCGATCAAATAAAGTGCAGGAGATCGTACTGTCTGAAGAGCATAAGACTTTGCGATTGGTCCTGTTCGTCCTGGTATTGGCCGTCGCGCTGACGGCCTTTACCTATGGAATCTACCATCTGGTGCGCAAGGATTCCGGCTGGCGCACGGTCACGGTCAAACCGGCGGAGGTCGGCGGGACCTGTGCCCATGAATTCACCTTCCAGTATAAGCTGGGCTCTGGCGGCGCGGCCGAGTATAAACAGGTGCAGCAGGTGTATTCAGACGCCTGCACGTACATGTATGAAGTCTTCAGCCTGGAACCCTCCGTGCTGGTGCAGGGCAACCTTTATCAGGTCAATGCCACGCCTGGTCAGGACGTCCAGGTGGATCCCTTCCTGTACCAGACCCTGCAGCAAGTAGAAAAGAGTGGGACCCGGGCCCTGTATCTGGCCCCGGTCTATGAGTACTATAAAAGCCTGTTCCAGTGCAGTGACGATGCCTCCGCCCAGCTGGTGGATCCGGCATTTGACGCGGACGCTGCCGAGGACATCCGCAATCTCTGCGCCTTCATCAATGATCCGGAGGCGATCCGCCTTGAATTCCCTGCGGAGAACACGGTGCGGCTGGAGGTCTCGGACGCATATAAGGCCTACGCGGAGGAATCCGGCGTCATGGCCTATGTGGACCTGTATTGGCTGCAGGATGCCTTCGAACTGGATTATATCGCGGAGCAATTGGTCGACAATGGCATGACCACCGGCTATATCACCTCCCGGAGCGGCCTCAGCATCAGCCTGGGCACCGTCGGGGAGACCTGTTCCACACAAGTGTATGACCGGCAGCCGGAGGGGATCTACGCGGCCTGTGTCATCGAATATGACGCCGCGGTGCGGATCGCCGCCTTCCACGATTATACGACGGAGCAGGATCTGGCCGACCGGTACTATATGTACGCGGACGGCACAGCCCGTTTTCCTTATATCGATCCCAAGGATGGAGCCTGTAAGGCTTCGATCCACGATCTGGTCCTGGTCTCGGAGCAGCAGAGCCTGGCAGAGATGGTCCTGGAGGCTTTCCCGGTCCTGGTGGGTGACACCTTGGACCTTGCGGCCCTCAACGCTTTGCCCTGTGATAAAGTCTATTGCAACGACCGGACGGTCTACGCCTCACCGGGGCTCACGCTGACAAAGATCTTTCAGAATGAAGAGGTCACCTATCAAAGTGTAACCTTATCATAAGTTCAGAAGTATTGGTTATAAAGGAGCAGAAATGGAACAACGCTGCGTGGATGACGCACGACTGGACGCTCTGATCACGCGCTACAGCGACATGGTCTACCGTCTGGCGGTGCTCAGGTGCCACACAAAAGAGGACGCCGAGGACGTGTATCAGGAGGTCTTCATCAAGCTGGTACGCTATGCGGCGAAGCTGGAGGACGAGGAACACGTCAAGGCCTGGCTGATCCGGGTCACCATCAACCAATGCAACAGCCTGTACACCAGCAGCTGGAAGCAGCGGAACCGGTCCCTCGACGAACTGCATGAGCAGGGCGCCGAGCCGGCTGCGGAGGATGAGGGGCTTACGGCCATATCTGAAGATGACGGGATCCTGGACGCCGTGCGGGCCCTCAAGCCCGCCTACAGGGACGTCATCTACCTGTTCTACTATGAAGATATGTCCATCCGCTCCATCAGTGCAGCACTGCATACGACAGAAACTAATGTCAAGGTCCGGTTGAACCGGGCCCGCAACAAACTGAAAGAGATCCTGGAAAAGAAAGGAGCGGGGCCGTATGGAAGACTTTAAAAAGGCGATCGACCAGATCCATGCACCGGAAGACCTTACAGCCCGGACCCGAACGCGGATGTTTCAGGAAAACGCACGCCTGCGCCAGGAAAAAACCGGCCCGGCCCTGTACCTGAAACGCTGGAGCCGGCAGATCGTGGCAGTGGCCGCCTGCCTGGTGCTCTTGATCGGTGGCACAGTTGTATACCGCAACACCCGCCCGATCACCTGGAACACCCTGCCCGCAGGAACGACCATCGTGGGTGAAGGAGGCAACACCGGCCTGCCCGAGATCCAGCCTGCCCTCACACCCCAACTGGCAGAACTGTATGATTCCGGCAAGACCCGGAAAATCGAAGGCGTCCCGGTGGTTTTCGTCCGGGAAGAATCGACTGACGTTTACATCGCCTACTGGAGGGACGGAGACGCAGAACGCACCTACGTCAGCGATCCCGGGGCGACGGAAAAAGAGTTTTTGCAAGAGGTCAGAACTTTGCTGAAGCAATAAAAGGGAGCCTATATATCCTCATTCGCTTGATTCGCAAGCGAAAAATCGCTCATGAGGATATATAGGCGCCCTTTATATACATTTGCATTTAAACCACCTTTTTGGGTGGTTTTTTCTTATTGTTGATTGACATTAATCATATGACGCGGTATGATTTGTATAACAAAACATACCAAAGGGGATCATATCATGCATGTGCCAAAGGTAAACACGCTTGGACAGTCACAGTGGGAGAAAAGGGACAAATGACACCGATCTTGACTGTGGAGAATCTTATCAAAACCTATCCTGCCTTCCGTTTGGGTCCCATATCCTTTCAGGTAGAGGCAGGTAGCATTATGGGTTTTATCGGTCGTAACGGCGCCGGCAAGACAACCACATTAAAATCCATTCTGAACATTGCGCATCCGGATTCCGGC
>CADBPG010000200.1 GCA_902796435.1 uncultured Eubacteriales bacterium
AAGGGTGGAAAGGCGGGGTAAGAGCCCACCGCCTTCCTGGTGACAGGAAGGGCTCTGTAAACTCCATCCGGAGCAAGACCGAACAGGGAGCGATACGGCGGCCCGTCGTGCTTCCGGGTAGGTCGCGTGAGACCGGCGGCAACGCCGGCCCAAGATAGATGACCGTCCAACGACAGAACTCGGCTTATCGGTCGACTTGCGCATCATTAAAAACACACCTCAATGAAAAGGTGTGTTTTTTATTCATTCTTCCGTTGTGGATTCTTCCTGCGCGGTTTCTTTTTCCGCCATACGTGCCTGGGCGGAAGGAACTGCCTTCGGCGCGGTCTCCAGAGAGAGCAAAGGAGCCTCTTTGACCAGATTGTCCAGAGCCTCTGCCAGAGCCTCAGCGTAAGTGTCCGGATGCTGCTGGATGTCCTTCAGGTCATCGTCGTTGGTCATGAAGCCTAGGGTGACCAGATCACATTCCACGCCCTGAAGGGAGTTGCGGAACTGGTTCTCGCCGACATAGTATTCATAACTGCCATCATACATGGCGCCGGTGGCGACACCGCCCAGTTCACGGATCATGTAGAAGGCGTCCGTGTTATTGAAGGTACCGTCGACCATGTAGCCGTCATAGGCACCGAAATAGATTCCGTCTTTCACATAACCGATCTCTTCATCCCAGAAGACCGCCTTTGTATGAGAGCGGATCGAGGAGACCAGCTGGTTCGGCAGGTGGAAGGACCAGTCATCCCGGATCGTACCGGTAATGGAGAAGCCTCGCTCCGAGGAAGAGGAGGATTCGTCGATGTGGATGCTCAGGCCCAGTTTGGCCCGGGACCGGCAGGCCTTGTTGACACGCCCGTCGTCTGCGTACATGGTGTAGGCCATCTCCTCGGAAGGATCCTCGGTACCGTCCCGTGTGAGCAGGACCTTGTACCCCTTGGCTTCCAGAAGTGCCTTGGTCTTCAGACCGATGTCCAGCGTCAGGTCCGCTTCCTTTACTTTTTCATCCCGGCTCAGGCATCCGGCATCGGTACCGCCATGCCCGGGGTCGAGCACGATGTCATAGACATCCGCAGGCAGCTCCGCGTCTTCGACTTCGAGGCCGAAGAAGGTGAAGCCGTGGACAGTATCCGTCAGTGTCTTGAGCTGGACCTTACGGTTCGCGCCGTCTCTTGTCACCGTATAATAGTCGAAGGGCGTGTTGCCGGAGCCATCCTGGATGAACCGGTACTGAACATCGCCATTGGCCGCGGTCAGCTTCATGAGCAGCGCGTATCGGCCCGCGGGGATCTGGTCCAGATCCGGCCCGGTGGTGATGCCGTCGGCAGCGGAGAAGTGGGTGATACCTCCGTCTTCCTCGTCCGTTTCAAGCCACATGGTCCAGGAACCGACGTCCAGCGCTTCGTTGACCGGTCGGACGACCGCTTCCGCCTGCACTACCTGGGGCAGGGTATTGTAGCTGCCCTGGAAGAACAGGTGCGTCCCATAGACAAAGTACTTGTCGATCCGCATATTTTCCTGATTGATGTCCACCAGGCCTTCGAAGGTATCCGGCGGTTCGGGCGGCGGCCCCTGGGCGAACTCCAGGGCCTCCTCCAACCGTCCGGTCAAAGAAGGCCACACATGCTCTGAACGCTCAGAACGTCCGTGCATGATCGCCCGGACCAGCAGGATCACCACCACCAGAAAGACGACGATCATCAGAAGACCGAGCAGGTTCTGCATGCGGGCTTTGTTGCGGCGCAGATCCTTTGCGGAGACTTCATAGGGGCGGCGTGCGTTCGATTTATGCTTATGTAAAGCCATACATCAGCCTCCCTGGATGCAGATGCGGTTGCCGGTGGCGGCAGAACGATAGATGGCATCCAGGACCTTGATGATCTTTGCGGCTTCCGGACCATCGATCGGGAAGGGGAGGCCTTCATCCAGACACGTATAGTAGTCGTGGATCAGAGCGGTATGTCCATTGCCCCAATAGCCCTTGGCGCCGGAGACCAGCGACTGGTCGTCCATATGTTCTTCCGTTCCATCAGCATATTGGATGAGCAGGTCTTTCTTGAGCCTTATGGTCGCGTTTTCAAAGACCAGGTCCAGTTCGACCGGATCATCCGCGCCGAAGGCGTTGGTTGCATAGAAGATGCCGGTGGCTCCATCGGGATAATGGAAATATCCATGGGCCGTATCCTCGACCTCGATGGCGTCGTGGAGGCGGAAGCAGGAGGTCTGCGCCTGCACATCCACAGGAAAACCGGCCAGCCACTGGGTCAGATCCATGGTATGGATCGCCTGGTTGATCAGCACACCACCGCCTTCCTCGTTCCAGGTGCCACGCCAGGCACCCTGTGCGTAATAGGCAGCGTCACGGTTCCAGCTGACGATGGTTTTAGAGGATAAGAAGCGCCCCAGATCGCCCTGGTCGATCAACGTGCGGATCCGCTGGACCGTGGGGTTGTAGCGGTTCTGGAAGCAGACGCCGAGCCTGCGGCCGGTTTCCTTTGCGACACGGATCATTTCCGCCGTCTCCCGACTGTTCATGCCCATGGGCTTTTCCACAAGCACGTTTACGCCATGCTCCATGGCATAGATCGCCATGGGTGCGTGCAGATAGTGGGGCGTGCAGATATGCACCACGTCGATCTGCTCCTGTCCCAGCATGGTCTTATAGTCGGTATAACCGTTGCAGTTCAGTTCCTCAGCTTTTTTCTCCGCCTTGGCAGCATCGATATCGCACACAGCGACGAGTTTGCATTCCGGCAGCGCTTCGATCGCGCGCACATGGTTCATATGGATCGCGCCAAGACCGATGAGCGCACAGTTAAATGATTTCATATCAATAGGACCCTTCAGTATTCAGAGTAACAGCAGAAGTTTTTTTGACAAAATCAGACTGGCGGATCTTCTCCTGCAGAAGATCATAGTACAGATCCTCGTCCAGGTTGCTCGGATCCACCCAGCTGTCCGTCCAGTAGGACAGGTGCATGGCGTTGGAGATGGACAGGCCGCGGATGCCTTCCTGACCCGGCGCCAGCAGCGGGGTGCCGTGCAGAACGGCGGAACAGAAATTGTTCAGGATGCCGATGTGCTGCGGGTTCGGCCCGGTGACCGGTACGTTGATCTTCCAGCACTCGGGATTGCCGAAGCCGCCGGTATAGGTCTCGTTGAATTCCTTCTCACCGACACGGTTGCGCCAGAAGGTGATCTCATCGTTTTCGACCACGATCTTGCCCTTGTCGCCAGAGATCTCCAGACGGTTGGTACCCGGAGTCTCGTGGGTGGAGGTGATGAACAGGCCGGTGGCACCATTCGGATATTCCGCATAGGCAGTCACATCGTTTTCGACCTCGATATCACGGCCGACACCGTATTTCATGAAAGCGCGGATGCGGGAGGGCATACCGCAGATCCACTGCCACAGATCCAGCTGATGCGGGCACTGGTTCAGCAGAACGCCGCCGCCTTCACCGGACCAGGTGGCGCGCCATCCGCCGGAATTGTAATAGCTCTGGGAACGATACCAGTTTGTGATGATCCAGATGACACGCTTCATTTCGCCCAGTTCTCCGGACTCCAGAAGTTCTTTAACTTTCTGATAGACGGGGTTGGTGCGCTGGTTGAACATCATGCTGAAGACGCGGTCGGACTTGTCAGCCGCTTCGTTCATTTCGCGGACCTGCTTGGTATAGACACCGGCCGGCTTTTCGCAGACCACATGAAGACCGCGGGACATGGCCTCGATGGCCAGCGGCGGATGGAAATAGTGGGGGACAGCGATGATGACCGCGTCCACCTTGGCATTCGCGAAGAACTGGTCAGTATTCTCGAAGATCTCCACGTCCGCGGGCAGCGTTTTGCGTGCCCAGTCGCGGCGTTCTTCGCTGATATCACAAACGGCGCAGAGTTTTCCCTCAGGCACTTTGCCCGCCATGAAGCCGGCACAGTGGGTCGAACCCATATTACCGATACCGATGATGCCAAAACGTACTTGTTCCATGATGAACCTCCGATCAGTGGTTGGCAGCTATGGCCTTCAGATTTTCGAAACTGAAAGCCAGGCAATCGAACGGATCCCTGCTGCATGTATCCTGTTCGATGACGATATCCTGCACGTGCGCGTCTTCACAGGCGCGGAAGCATTCGCAAAAATCAATGTTGCCAGCGCCGATCTCGGCGATGACAGGCTTTTGTTCGATGACTGCAAAATCCTTGAAATGGCAGACCTTCATACGATCCGTGACTTTGCGGATGTACTGGGCCGGGCTTGCGCCGCCCATCTGGATCCAGTAGGTATCCAGGATGAAGTGGAAGTTTTCCGGATCGGTCTCCTCGATGAGCACGTCCATGGGCAGGGCGCCGTCCCACTTCTCGAATTCCAGGTTGTGATTGTGATACGCGAACTGCATGCCCTGATCCTTCATCTTCGCCGCGATGTCACGGGTGTCTGCGATGAACTGCCGAAGGCCCTTAAGAGAGCGGCGGTACTGCGGGGGCATCATGCCCAGACCGATGGTGTCGCAGTGCATGAGTTTATGTTCATAGATCAACTGATCCAGATCGTTCTGCATACGATCAAAAGGACTGTGGGTACAGCAGACATAAAGTCCCAGTTCATTGACCAGATCAGCCAGCGCGTGGGGGTCCATTGGCCCGAAGCCGGAGATCTGGATGTCATCGAACCCCAGGTCCTTGATTTTATGCAGGCTTTTGGTGATATCTTCCGGTGTCCGGGTAAAGTCCCGGATCGTGTATAGCTGTGCGCCTAAACGAATCATGAATAGTTTCCTTTCTGTTCATACTTTATTCAAGATTATAGCATATCATACCGATATTATCTATAGAAGATCCTCAACTAAACAGGCTTTATTTTTTCTGGAATATATGGTATAATAAAACCTGTTGTATGCAAATAAAACCTTGAGGAGTTTTAAATCCATGGCAAATAATAAATACAGACCTTCAGGCAAAGCTTCGTTTTTCGGCATCGTAGGCATGGTCCTTTTCGGATTCATCGGCGCACTGGTGCTGCTTACGGTCTACCTGTACGGAATGAACCTGATGCCGAATATGGGCCTGCGCGTCCTGGTATTTCTGGCTGTGCTCATCCTGCTTTCCGCATGGATGCGCCGCCTGACTAAGAGCGGTCATCTGCGGGCGCCGGGCAAAGCCTTCTGGATCAGTTTCTTCATGATCCTGCTGGCCCTGTACGCGATCTGCATCTTCTATGTGGTCATGGTGCATGATGCGTGGGAGTTCCCGAAGGCAGACTTCTGGAAAGAGCATATCAGTCTGGAAACACCGAAGAAGTGGTTGTACCTGCTGCTGCATCCGATCGCGCTCAAGGATTCCATGCTGACCATCCTGAAGACCGGTTTCTTCACCGTGCGCGGTACCACTATCAACGGAGTCTGGCTGCTCGTCATGTGGCTCGTAGAAGTGCTTTTGTTCCTGCTCATCCCCTCATTCCGGGCTATGGCGCAGGGCTATAAGATCTTCTCCGAAGCGCAGAACCGGTGGCTGGAACAGACGGTGGAATTCACCTGCAATTATATCAAAGAGCACCGTACACTGCGCCGGCAGCTGATCAAGGGCGACACCACCGGCCTCGACGATATCCATTATTACAAGGTCCAGGGGCAGGAAGCCCATGGTACCATCACCTTCTATCACCACCGCGGCAGGATCAGCCCCTTTGTTTCCATGCAGATGGTCAAAGCGGTGCAGATCGGTCCGCGCCGGATCAAGCATTTCTACATCCCGATCCTGGAGCAGTGGGATCTGGGTGAAGAGAAGAAGGAAGAGATCTTCGAACGTTTGCTTACAGAAAGCGGCCTGACCCGTGAAAAGGTCACCGGACGGCGCAATTATAAGGAGCGTCTCTTCTGGCGCAGCAAGAAGGATCAGTTCCGGGGCTCGCTCAAAGAAAAAGTCGAGAAGTCCAGCAACCGCGTCACAGTCCGGGATTCCGGCACCTATCAGCATGGCAGCAGTGTACAGGGCCTTAATGAGGACACCGTATACGCACCGGTCATCACCTCTGAGATGGAGCAGGAGTACATCGAGAAGAAGGCGCGGGAAGAGCAGGAGCGTGTCTGGGCTGAGAACCGCGAAGAGATCAAAAACCGCAAGAACAAGAGTAAACGCCGCAGTACGCGCATCAAGTGATCATGTTCGGCTACATCAGGATTTTAAAGCCGGAACTGAAGGTGCGGGAATACAACCGGTACCGGTCGTTTTACTGTGGACTCTGCAGAGTATTAAAGAAAAACTATGGTTTCAGTGGTGCGATCACGCTGACCTACGATATGACCTTCCTGGTCATGCTGCTGAACAGTCTCTATGAGCCGGAAGAGCAGACGCGTACGGGCCGTTGTGAACTGCATCCGTTGACACGGCGCACCTTTATTTCCAGCGAGATGACTGCCTATGGCGCCGACATGAACATTCTTCTGGCCTATTATAAGCAGCTGGATGACTGGCATGATGACAACGACCCCAAGGGGCTCGCCATGTCAGGCCTGCTCAAACGCCGGGCCCGTGGCATCATCAGCAAGTATCCCCGGCAGGCGGAAGCAGTCCGTACCCGGCTGCACCAGCTGTCGCTCATGGAGAAGCACCAGGTCATGGAGCCGGACACGGCGGCGGACCTGTTCGGAGAGCTTCTGGGGCAGATCTTCTGCATGAAGGAAGACGTCTGGAAGCAGAAATTATATGAAATGGGCTTCTATATGGGCCGTTTCATCTATCTGGCCGATGCCTTGTCCGATCTGGAACAGGACAAGAAGCACGGAAAGTACAACCCCTTTTCAGAAAAGGAGCCGACGCAGGAAGAGGCCAGGGTACTGTTGACCACCTGTATGGCCGAATGTGCGGCTCGTTTTGAGACACTTCCTGTGCTCCGCGATGTGGAGATCCTGCGCAACATCCTGTACGCAGGTGTCTGGAGCGGACTGCCGGAAGCCAATACAGAAGAAAGGCAAGCAGATGCTGAGTAAAGATCCTTACGACATCCTGGGAGTTTCTCCCTATGCGACTGACGACGAGGTCAAGCGGGCATACCGTGATCTCGCGAAGAAATATCATCCGGATCTGCACGTGGACAACCCCCTGGCCGAACTGGCCCAGGACAAGTTCCGTGAGGTCCAGGAGGCCTATGACGCCGTAATGCAGGAGAGAGCCTCCGGCATGCCCCATTCTTATCAGTCCGGAAACGGGCAGAGCGGCACCTATAATAATGGACGTGCTGCAGATCCCTTTGGTTTTGGCGGCGGGTATTCAAACCAGGGCTACCAGAACAATTATAACAATAATTACAACAACTACCAGCAGCGGCAGAACCAGTATCGTGGAGAAAGCGGTAATGATCCCTGCAATTGCTGCATGGAATTATGGTGCCTGGACAGCATCTGTGAATGCATGGGAGGCGACCTGATCCGATGCTGCTGAACAAGAGCCGGAAGATCGCGCTGCTGGGCCTTTTGCTCGCAATCAACCAGATCTTCATCATCCTGGCCGCGGTCCTGGATATCAGCAGTTTAAGCTTCCTGGCCGTTGCCGCGATGGTCATCGGCATCGCCATTCTGGAGACCGGCCTGCGGGACGGGATCATTTTCTTCGTAGCATCCTGCCTGCTGGGACTGATCTTATGCCCACAGCCACTGTACATCGTCTCTTATGCGGTCATGGGCGTTTACGTCCTGCTGAAAGAGAGCCTGGAGCGAAAGCTCAAAGGAAAAAAGCCCACCTGGCAGATCTGGCTGTGGAAGTTGCTGAGCTTCAATATTTACTTCATACCGCTGCTGTTGTTTTTCCCGCAGATCCTTCTGGAAGCGGGCGAGGGCAAGCGGGTCCTGATCGTGATCTGGCTGATGGCGCAAGTCGCCGTCATCCTGTGCGATATGGTATATGACCGGATCCTGATCTTATATCGGAAACGGATCCGAAAGGGGAAGAATTCAGGAGGTGCATCCCTTTGAATGATGACGATTTAAAGAAAAAGAAGATACGTGCCGGTATCATTTATGCTGTTGTCGTGATCGTACTGATGATCCTGATCAACCAGTTCATGAATTCCATGCAGACAAAAGATGTGCTGTACAGCGAATTCAAGACCATGGTCAGCGAGGGCAAGGTCACCGCGGTGGAGATCAACACCGGCAGTGGTGAGATCAATTTCAAGGTCCAGGGAGACGACTATAAAGTCTACATCACAGACCCCACAGAGGATCTGACCACCGTAACTGCCTATATCGAAAAATACAAGGTGCCGGAATATACCGGCGTTACAACAGAGACCAATATCTGGCTTTCCCTCTTGATCCAGTGGGTGCTGCCGCTGCTCATCTTCGCGGTTCTGTGGCGGTTCCTGGCCAAGGGCCTGACCAAGAACATGGGCGATTCCATGTCCTTCGGCAAGAGCAATGCCAAGATCTACGCGGAAAACGAGACCGGCGTGCGCTTTGCGGACGTTGCGGGCGAGGATGAAGCGAAGGAGTCTCTGGTAGAGATCGTAGATCTCTTGCACAATCCGCAGAAATACACCGAGATCGGTGCAAGGATGCCGAAGGGCGCACTGCTTGTGGGCCCTCCGGGAACTGGTAAAACACTGTTAGCCAAAGCTGTGGCAGGCGAGGCCGGTGTACCGTTCTTCTCCATGTCCGGTTCCGAATTTGTCCAGATGTTCGTCGGTATGGGCGCGGCCCGGGTACGTGACCTGTTCAAACAGGCACAGGAAAAGGCCCCCTGTATCGTTTTCATCGATGAGATCGATGCCATCGGCCGCAGCCGTGACCAGTCCCTGTCCACCAACGATGAGCGTGAGCAGACCCTGAACCAGCTGTTGACCGAGATGGACGGTTTCGATTCTTCCAAGGGTGTCGTCATTCTGGGCGCCACCAACCGTCCCGAGATCCTGGATCCGGCGCTTCTGCGTCCCGGCCGTTTTGACCGCCGCGTCATCGTGGAGATCCCGGATTATCCCGGCCGTCTGGCCATTCTGAAGGTCCACGCGAAAAAGGTCCGCATGTCCGACAGTGTCAAACTGGAGGCCATCGCGAAGACCACACCAGGTGCTTCCGGTGCGGATCTGGCAAATATCATCAACGAAGCAGCCCTTCTGGCCGTACGCAAGAACCGGAAGATGGTCGAGCAGTGGGATCTGGAAGAGGCTCTGGAAGTGGTCATCGCCGGTAACGTAAAGAAGGACCGTGTCCTTTCTCCGAAAGAAAAACGCTCTGTCGCGTATCACGAACTGGGCCATGCCTTCCTGGCACACATCCTGCCCTGTGCAGATGAAGTGCATAAGATCACGATCATTCCCCGTACGAAAGGCGCTCTGGGTTATACCATGCAGCTGCCGGGCGAGGAGAAATACCTGGTCACCCGGGAAGAAATGGAGGATCAGATCGCAGTTTCTCTGGCTGGCCGAGCAGCGGAAGAAGTCATGCTGGGCCAGGTCTCTACCGGTGCGGCGAACGATATCGAGCAGGCGACCACGACGGCACGACGAATGGTCACCATCTATGGTATGACAGACCGGTTCGACATGGTCGGACTGGAATCCCCCTCCGGACAGTATCTGGATGGCCGTCCGGTCTCCAACTGCAGCGCTGAAACCCAGACGCAGATCGATCAGGAGATCCTTGCCATCATCAAGAAGCAGCATCAGCGGGCGATCAACCTCCTGCTGGAAAACAAGGAAAAGGTGCAAGTCCTTTCCGAATACCTGTTAGAGAAAGAAACTTTGACAGGAGAAGAATTCCTCCGCATCCTGGCTGAGAATTCGTAAAAGGGAGCAGTACAATGGCGCAAGCCGGAAAAAAGAAAAAAACCTGGCTCATTATCCTCTGCCTGGCTGTCCTCGCGGCAGCGGCAGCAGGAGCCTGGTATTATTTCAACCGTCCAGAGGAGACGGTCACGGAATTAGAAACCGTATCTATAGACAAAGCACAGGTGGGCGACATCGTCCTTCTGGGCAGCTACGAGCAGGACAACGATCCGACCAACGGAGAAGAGGCGATCCCCTGGATCGTCGTGGCAGACGAGGACGGCAAGCTGCTCCTGCTCAGCTACTACGGTCTGGACAATAAACAGTACAACAGCAGCCCCCAGGAGATCACATGGGAAGCTTGCGAGATCCGCACCTGGCTGAACCAGGATTTTTATCTGGGGCACTTTACAGAAGAAGAAAAGAGCCAGATCCAGCTCAGCCACCTGTCCACAGAGGACAATATCCGCTGGGGCACCGATGGCGGCCCGGACACGGAGGACTACGTTTTCCTGCTGTCGACGACAGAACTGGCAAAATACACCGGCGAACCCCTGGATGAGGCCAACCCGGCAAGAGAAGCCCAGCCCACCGCCTACGCCATCGAGAACGGCTCATGGTACAGCGGACTGGAAGGCTTCGAGAAAAACTGCATCTTCTGGTGGACCCGCTCACCCGGCCCCCGCGCCGACAGCGTCTCCTGCGTCATGGGCGACGGCGTCGTCATGGATGGCAACCAATCCTGCTACGTCAGTCAGGATCACTTCAGCATCCGACCCGCCCTCTGGCTCGACCGCACCAAGTAAGACTTGCAATGTGCAGAACAGTATGATATACTAACACAGTAATCTCTATAGTGCATATGCGCCAACTCAAGCGCATACATGGAACACTTTACGGGCTGAAAAGCCCGTATTTTTTTTTACCCTTACAGAAATCCGAAGTTTGAAAATGGACGGTGTAAACCTGAAGGGCTTACAACCGGACGTTTTCAAAACCTCGGATTTCGCCTCCCTACGAGACCGAAACAGCGAAGCTGTGAAAGGTCGAGTAGGGGGCGGGGTGCGAGAGCACGAAGTGCGCAGCGCACCGGTAAGGGTAATGTAATGACCTCGGATCCCGCCCTTATACGAGGATGGAGCAGCGCAGCTGCGAGAGTCCGAGTATAAGGGCGGTGCGCGAGAGCACGAAGTGCGCAGCGCAACGGTAAGGGTAGTGTAATCTAAAGGTCTCGGATTTCGCTTCTTTATGAGGACAAAGAAGTATCAGTATACATTGATAACTAAATCTATAAGTATTAATCTAACCACACAATAAAACGCATAGATAAGAAACCAACTTATGCAAAGTCGGTTTTTTATCTATGCGTTTTGTGTTACTAGTTGCGAATGTTTGTCACTTCTTTTCAATCGAAGGAGTATCGATTCCGGTCAATCGGATCCCTGTCAGCAAAAGATCTAAAAGTTGCCCCTGCTTTTCCTGCGGAACACTTTTTAAGCTATGCAGCAGATGTTCCCATCGTTGATCCGCGTTTTCACCTTTGATCAAGTAATCCAGACTCTGTCCAAGAATCGTACTTAAATGGATCAGATTCTCTACTGATAAACCAGTTAAGCCTCGTTCGACCTCGCTGAAATGCTTTACGGAGATGCCAAGCATTTCTGAAATTTCTTCCTGCGTGAGTTTCCTTTCTTTTCTGCAGGCCTTGATACGCAGCCCCATATCTTTTTTATAATCAATCATAATACTTCACCTTAATACTTCACTCAACCTATGTTGTTTATTTTAACACAGGATCATATCATAAAAACAAGGTAAAAGGTGTTGACAAAATAAACCTAAAATGTTATGTTTTTAACGATAAAAACATAGGAGGTATGAGAAAAACTCGGGTTTTTCTCAATCAAATCTCATGAAAAAACTATTATCTTTTGTGCTGATGGCTGTCATAGTCATCGCCTCTCTGGCAACCCCTGCCTTTGCAGCGGAAGAGTATCCAGAGGTCACAGTAGGAACGCAGGTAGAAGTAGAAACAGTAGAAGGTGAAGACCAGACCTTTGTCTTTACAGTACCTGCGGATGGTTTGTATTGCTTTGCTTCATCATGTACGGATGATACAGATCCGTTTATGAAATTGGGAACAGAGCCTGACAGTGATGATATCGCTTACAACGACGATTCTTCTGGAGACTATAATTTCAAGAAAACGCTTTCCTTAACTGCAGGTTATGTCATTTACTTGACGGTAGGTTCTAATGATGGCGGTGTTGTTCCGTTCATCATCACGACACTTGACGAATGTCCGCATGAGGATTGTTTATTCTATAATGAAGAACCGGCGAACAGTGCAAACACTGGAACAAAGGCACATTGGTATTGCCCTGATTGTGAATTGTATTTTGCTGAAGAAGATGAAGAGTTCCTCACACCTATCTCTTATGACGATCTGATCATTCCAAAGATCGAATGCGATCATAGCGATATGGTCTTCGTCGAAGAAGTCCCGGCAACATTTGAAGAATCAGGAGTCATTGCGCACTGGGAATGCCAGATTTGTGGAGATTCTTTCGAAGACGAAGCAGCAGAGTTTTGGGTGAGCGAAGATGATCTTCGCATCCCGGTGTTGGAGTGCGCACATGAGCATCTGACCTTTGTTGAAGAGGTCCCGGCAACGGACACGGAGGAGGGATGCAAGGAACATTGGTATTGTCCTGACTGCGAAAAATACTTTGAAGATGAAGACGCAGAATGGGAGATAGATCCTGAGGACCTTGTCATATCGATAGCCTGTTTGCACGAAGGCATCTATTTCGTTGAAGAGATCCCTGCCACTGAGGAAGAAGAAGGCGTCAAGGCCCATTGGTACTGCCCGGACTGTGACAAGTATTTCTATGATGAAGATGCAGAATTTGAGCTTTATGAGGATGAACTTGTCATCGAGAAACTCTGTAGACATGAAAACATGGAATATCTCGAGGCCGTAGAACCCACGTATAAATCGGCTGGCCGTAATGCGCACTGGCACTGCCTGGATTGCGGCATGCGCTTTGAGGACGAGAATGGTGATTATCAGATCGTGTGGAGATATGATGTCCTGATCCCGCCGCTGAATGTTGCAGATTGCCCGCACGAAGAAGTCGTTTTTGTTGAAGCAGTAGAGCCTACCGAAGAAGAAAGCGGTCACATTGCCTACTGGGAATGTACAGAATGCCACTATTACTTCGCGGACGAGTCGAAGGAGCACATGTATGAGGATGAAGATGTAATTACAAACATCGATGACTGCAAGCATGAAAACCTCGTTTATGTCGACGAAGTCCCCGCAACAAAAGAAGAGGACGGTCATATCGGATACTGGGAATGCCAGGATTGTGAAGAAATGTTCTCTTCGGAAGAAGCAGTACCGAAGAACAAATTGTATTTGAATGACATTGTCATCGACAGCCTGTGCGATCACGAGCATATGGTGTTCCATGAATATACGGCACCGACCTGTACTGAGTGGGGTAATAACCCTTATTGGGAATGTGAAGATTGCGAACGCTATTATTATGACAAGGAAGGCACGAAAAAGATCACCGATAAGATGATAGACGGCCTTGAGCCGATCCCGCATAAGTTCGGCCCCTGGGTCACGACCATACAGCCTACGCTTACAGAAAAGGGCATCCAGACCCGTTATTGTGAGTATGACGAATCACATACAGACACACGTACTATTCCGATGCTGAAGGATATCAAACTGGCCACTGTATCCAGTGTAAAATCTTCTTACAGCTATACCGGCAAGGCGATCAAGCCGAAGGCCAAGGTCAAGATGGATGGCAAAACGCTTAAGGCCGGTACGGACTATACCATTTCCTACAGCGCAAACAAGAAGGTCGGCAAAGCTACGATCACCATCAAAGGCATCGGCCTGTATGGTGGAACCCTGAAGAAGACCTTCAAGATCGTTAAGGCAAAACAGCCGATGACGGTCAAAGCAAAGAATGCAACTGTCAAATACAGCAAGGTCAGGTCCAAGAAACAGACGCTGAAGATCAGCAAAGTCGCGACTATCAAAAAGGCTAAGGGCACTGTGACCTACAAAAAGGTTTCCGGCAATAAGAAGATCACCATCAATAAAAAGACGGGTCTGATCACTGTAGCAAAGGGAACCAAGAAGGGTAAGTATACCGTCAAGATCAAGGTATCGGCCAAGGGTACTTCCAGTTACAAAGCCGGGTCGAAGACGATCACAGTAAAGATCACGGTTAAATAAATAGAAAAAAACAGCCTAATAAAGAATAGAAGACAGTACAAAGGCCATTTGTACTGTTTTCTATTCCTATCGATCGAAAGGAGAACGATCAGTGCGCTTATGTAAGAAAAGGATCGCTGCTGTATTGCTTGCGTTCCTGTTGTTTTGCTCATCCTGCCTGCAGGCTTTCGCAGATGATACGGGGGAAACAGCGGAAAACCAGACCACGCAGGAGGATACGATTGTTGAGGAAGTCCCGGAATCTGAAGAAACACCGGCACCTACTGATGAGGAGCAGAAGGTAGAGGAGACAGAAGAAAGCCAGGAACCAGAAGAAACGGTAGAGGATCCCGCGGAAACCGTTACGATACTTACATTTTCCCTGACTTCAGCAAAACCAGAGATCACAGAAGGACAGACAGAGTATACCTTCGAAGGGATCCATGTAGGTATGAGACGGGCAGAAGATGAGACCGCGGGAGTCTCCATTTTCGAATTTGCTGAAGATGGAAGCAGTACATCCCTCGAGGTCGAGCCAGGCTCTTATATTTTATATACGATCTGCGGCAACAGCAGTTATGAAATGCCGGAGGAGGAAACGACTGTAGAACTGCAGCCCGGGGCTCAGGAAATCGTCTGGGAACTGGAGCCGGTGGTGCAAGAAGAAGGACGCGTTGATATCGCGGATTGCAGCATCGAAGGCATCGAAGACGCAGCTTACACGGGGGAAGAAGTGCACCTGGCGCTTCAGGTCCAGCACGGGGAGCAGATCCTGGAAGAGGGCACCGATTATCAGGTTTCCTACGAAAACAACATTGAGATCGGAACGGCCAGTGTCTGCATCGAAGGCATTGGCGAGCATTATTCTGGCTCTGTGACGCAGGAATTCCGGATCGGATATGATATCAGACTGGCGGAGATCCGTCCCATCGAGGCGCTAAAATACAATGGGAAAGAGCGCACACCGGCGATCACGGTGACCTATGAGGGTCAGAAACTGGTCGAGGGCACGGATTACGAACTCACGTATGAGAACAATGTCAATGCGGGGAAAAAAGCGGTCGCCAAGATCACCGGCATCGGTTCCTACATCGGTACACTTTCCAAGAATTTCAAGATCAAGCGCATCTATAACAAGATCACACTGAAAAGTGTTACGAAGAAGTATTCTGTCTATAAGCAGAAATTCTATCTGAAGCCTGTCCTGATCGACAAAAGCGCGAAACTGACCTATAAATCAAATAATAAAAAGGTCAAGGTCAATTCCAAAGGAAAAGTGACGATCGCCAAGGAGTTTATCGGAACAGCCAAGATCACGGTCAGCTGTGCGGAAACAAAGAATGCCGCGGCAAAATCCAAGACGATCAAGATCACTGTCAAAGCGCCGGTGCTCGCTGGACATAAAATGATCCAGCGCTATATGACAAAAAATCCGGAGTATAGGAAAAAGAAGCCGCTGGAAGTCAAAGGACTGATGCTGCACAGTGTCAACTGCCCGGTGCCATCCGCAATGTCCTTTATCAATCGTTGGGACAGTTCTTCATATACACGGGCTTCAATCCATGGATTCATCGATGCCAACACCGGCAAGGTATACCATACGCTTCCCTGGACGATCCAGGCAGGCCACTGCTATAAGGGCCCGAAAGGGAGTGGTAACAAGACCCATATCGGCGTGGAGATGTGTGAAGCGTCTTCCGTATACTGGCTGGACTGGAATAAGATCAGTTGCTCGAACTGGTCCTACGCACGCTCCTGCGCCAGAAGAACCTACCGTTCCGCGGTCGATCTGTTCGCCATGCTTTGTGTACAGTTTGGCCTGAATCCTATGGAGAAAGGCGTGATCATCTCTCATGCGGAAGGATGGGAGCTGGGCATTGCCTCTGATCATGGTGATCCAGAGAATCTTTGGAAATGTCTGGGACTCAATTATACCATGGATGGATTCAGGAAAGATGTCAAGAAGGCAATGAAAAAATACAGATAAGGTATGTCGTTCAAAAAAACCAAAATTCACTATTGACAAATCCCTATTACTGCATTATAATAAGTTTCGCTGAGTTGATGAACGAAGTTCATTTCAGCGATACTGGGCAATCGCCAAGCGGTAAGGCACTGGACTCTGACTCCAGCATTCGTAGGTTCGAATCCTTCTTGCCCAGCTGACTAAAGAGTGAAGGACCAAAAAAGGTTTTTCACTCTTTATTGTTATATCAGGAAAGGTACAGGTCTAATGTTCGACGATCAGTATTACTATAAACTTCTGAATGCCCGCTCCGACGCGAGATATTATAAAGAGCAGGAGCAGCTGGAATGGATCGCGAAAGAAATGAAGATCCATAAAGGCCCGAAAGAAGCACGGATGCGTTACGCAAAGTCCGTTGCACAGTTCCTCTTAAGCTGCATCGAAATCGAGAAAAAATGGAGCGAAGAATACTTCTGTCTGGCATCCAAGGAGCAGCTGAAACGGGACCAGGATCGTTTATATTCGGAAATCAGTCCGGAGCATTACGTCAAGTCCATCTGGAACCCGACCTTCGCTGCGAAGGTCCTGGGTTCGGACTGCGGCCCCATCCTGTCGGCTGTCGCCGCGTCCATGTTCGAGAATATCGTCTGTGCCTATCGGCATATGCGCTTTTCCATGCATTGGAACCAGGAAGTATTCCTGAACCTGTTCCAACTGCTGAATCAGGACCGCAAGATCTCCGCTGAGGAGATCCGGGAGCTGCTGATCAGCCAGTACGAGGTCTATTCCGCGGAAAAGCAGGCAGTGCTCTTGCACATCCACTATGATTTCCAGAATCGGACCCGTAAGGACACCATCGAGACCTTGGACTGGTCGGATCCGATCAATCTCTATACTCTGGGCGTATATGTTTCAGAAGAAGCGCTGGAACGCAGAAACTATATCGAACAGCTGACCGAGGAGGAGATCCACGCGCTGGCAGACCGCCTGGTCCAGGATTTCCGCCGCGGATTCTTCCAGGGCGGCAGAGATATCCTTTCGAAACGTGTCGTCGGTATCTATTATCCCTTAGGTATGGAACGGCTGGTACGTGAAGTCATCGCCCTGTTCCGTACAGAGATCCACTACGTATCTTATGTCACGCAGATCGATACGGATCCCATCAATGTGCAGTATAAAGTGGACCACGCGGACGATATGGCCTGCCTGGTCGATGCGCTTTGCTGCGAGAAAGCATTGGAAAGCACGGCAAAGGAACTGGAAGCAAACGCGGAAATGGTCGATGCTGCCGGTGGTTACGTCGTGATCCGGGATCCCCGTCAGGCCGCAGCCTGGGCAAAGGAGACCGAAGCTTCTCCGGACCGGCTCGTGCCCACGGAAGAGCAAAGGGCGGTCTGGGAAAACTTCGAAAAAGAGTATACTGCGTTGATCGGCAAAAACTTCGTCGAGGCAACGATGAGCCATGCAGAACTGGAGATCCAGGTTCCGCAAAAAGAAGATGGAGTACCTGAAAATGTATGATCTGATCATTATCGGCGGCGGGCCGGCTGGCATGACCGCGGCCCTGTACGCTGCGCGTGCAGACCTGAATGTTTTACTGCTGGAACGCGGCGTTGTCGGTGGTCAGGTGATCAACACCTATGAGGTGGACAACTATCCCGGCTTCCCCAAGATCAATGGTGCGGAACTGATGATGCACTTTTCAGAACATGTGGAACAGCAGCCGGTGGAGATCCGCTATGAGGAAGTGACCGATGTAGAATTGGGCGAGACCATCAAGTGCGTCCGTACCTACAATGGGGAATATGAAGCTCGTGCGATCCTGTACTGTGCAGGTGCTTCCCCGAAGCCGCTGGGCGTTCCTGGAGAAGATACCTATCGCGGACGCGGTGTATCCTACTGCGCGACTTGTGACGGTGCTTTCTTCCGCGGTCGTACGGTCGCGGTCGTCGGCGGTGGCGATACGGCGGCTGAAGACGCGGCTTATCTGGCACGCGCCTGCAAGCAGGTCTATGTGCTGGTGCGTAAGCCCTACATGCGGGCGGCAGCCTCCCTGCAGCGTAAGCTGAAGGAACTGGAGAACGTCACCATCATGTATGAGACCGTGGTGCGTGAGGTGCAGGGTGACGGTACCTTCGTCAACGGTGTGGATATCATCCGTGCAGGTCAGGAAGAGACCCTGGCGCTGGATGGCGTATTCGCGGCCATCGGTATCGTGCCGGAAACCGGCCTCCTGAAGGGCAAGGTCGATACCTGCACCCAGGGCTTCATCGCGACTGATGAGTATATGATGACTTCGATCCCCGGCGTATTTGCCGCTGGCGACGTCGTTCAGAAGGTATTACGGCAGATCATCACCGCAGCGGCCGATGGAGCTGTCGCGGTCACAGGCGTTTTACGTTATTTTGATCTTTGATGCAGTACCGTGGGTCTTAAGGACCACGTGATCATAGGAAAAGGAGAGCATATTATGAACCGCAGACTGAATACAGAGAATATGAACCGACTCTTTAAGGCGGTCGTGTCTCTGCAGAATGAGGATGAATGTGCGCGTTTTTTCGAAGATATCTGTACGATCCACGAACTGGAATCGATGGCACAGCGCCTGGAGGTGGCAGTCCTGTTGAAAGAGGGCATCACCTATCAGGAGATCAGTGAAAAGACCGGCGCCTCCACAGCGACGATCAGTCGTGTCGGGCGTGCGCTCAATTATGGCGAAGAAGGGTACGATATCGTACTGTCGCGCCTGCAATAACAGAACAAATCAAGCATTAAAACGGACCATGACCGTATCATGGCCGTTTTTTTAGTAAAGGAAACCCCATGGATAAATATCAGAGTTTGAACGAAATGCAGAGAAGAGCCGTGTTCCAGACGGAAGGCGCGGTCCTGATCCTTGCCGGAGCCGGCTCCGGTAAAACCCGTGTGCTGACCCACCGCATGGCCTATCTGATCGAGGAACTGATGGTTCCTTCCTATCATATCCTGGCGATCACGTTCACCAACAAAGCCGCCAAGGAAATGAAGGAACGCGTCGAAAGCCTGATCGGAGAGGCGTCCAAGGATGCCTGGGTCTCCACCTTCCATTCTGCCTGCATCCGCATCCTGAAGCGGCATGCGCAGAAGCTGGGCTACGAAAATGGTTTCACCATCTATGACCCGGAGGACCAGAAGGCGCTGATCCGCCGGATCCTGCGTGATCTCAACCTCAATGAGAAAATGTTCACGCCCCGGGCACTGCTGACGGCCATCAGCAATGCGAAGGATGAACTGATCTCGGCCGATCGTTATGAACAAATGGCCGGCGCCGACCCGTTCAAGAGCAAGGTGGCGATGATCTACCATCAGTATCAGAAGCTTTTGTTCGAGAACCAGGCCATGGATTTTGATGATATCATCGTCAAGACGGTGCAGTTGTTCCGTTCTTTCCCGGAGGTACTGGATTATTATCAAGAAAGATTCCGCTATATCATGGTGGATGAGTATCAGGATACCAATATGGCCCAGTATCATCTGGTCCGGCTGCTGGCGGGCAAATACGGCAACCTCTGCGTCGTGGGTGATGATGACCAGAGTATCTACCGTTTCCGCGGTGCCAACATCCGCAATATCCTGGATTTCGAGAAGGATTTCCCGGATACCATGGTCATCCGCCTGGAGCAGAACTATCGTTCCACAAAGAAGATCCTGCAAGCGGCCAACGCGGTTATCCGCAACAATGAAGGCCGTAAGGACAAGACCCTGTGGACCGAGAATGAAGAGGGCAGCCCCATCACGGTCTATGAGGCAGGAACGGAGCAGGACGAAGCGGCCTTTGTCGCCAGCACCATCCGTGATATCAAAGATCAGCGGCAGATCCCCTATAAGGAGATGGCAGTCCTGTACCGGACCAACGCGCAGTCCCGTGCACTGGAAGAAGGTTTCCTTTTCGCCAACATTCCCTATCGTCTGTACGGCGGCACACCTTTCTATCAGCGCCGCGAGATCAAGGACCTTCTGTGCTACCTGCGCCTGATCGTCAATGATAAGGATTATACCGCCCTGGAACGCGTGATCAACGTACCCAAGCGCGGCATCGGCACGACCACATCCGAGCGGCTCCGCGCCTACTGCCTGGAGCATGAGATCGGTGTGAGCGCCGCAATCCCGGCCTGCAAAAACGACGCGGATATGAAGCGTGCCGCTAAAAAACTGGATCTTTTTGCGGAGCTTCTGTCTGATCTCAGAGCCTTCCGTGACACTCATTCCCTGACGGAACTGATCGATTACCTGATCGAGACCACCGATTACGAGACTTATATCAAAGAAGAGGACGAGGAGCGGTTCGAGGACCGGAAGCAGAACATCGATGAGCTGACCAACCGTGCTGCCGAGTTCGTGGATCAGAACGAGGATGGTTCCCTGGAGGCCTTCCTGGATGAACTGTCCCTGGTAGCTGCCATCGATGCCTTTGAAGAAGGTGCGGATGCAGTTTCTTTGATGACACTGCACAGTGCTAAGGGCCTGGAATTCCCAGTCATCTTCATCTGCGGCATGGAAGACGGTGTCTTCCCCGGCTATATGAGCATGATGTCCGAAGATGAGGAAGAAATGGAAGAGGAGCGCAGACTGTGCTACGTGGGTATCACCCGTGCGCAGCGTCTCCTGTATCTGACACATGCCGGATCCCGCAGAGTCCACGGTGTCGAGCAGATCTCCAAGCCGTCCCGCTTCCTGAAGGAACTGCCGGAGGAGTTGATCACCAAGACCTTCTACCACCGGGAGCCGGTACAGGAGCCGAAACGCCGTCAGTTCGTAAAAACGCCGGAGGTCCACATGCAGAACCGCTATGTGCCCGGAGGCGCCATCCGCAGAGACAAGCCTGTGCTGCAGACCCCGCAGCAGGTGGAGCATTTCGAGGTGGGAGATCTGGTCACCCACAAGAAGTTCGGCCTAGGAACAGTGCTGGAGGTCGAGTCTGTGAACGCGGACTACCAGGTCAAGGTACGGTTCGTCAAAGTCGGAGAAAAGACCCTGTTCGCGAAATTGGCGGGTCTGAAGAAGGTACAGGAATCGTAAGAAAGGCATAAGCCATGTCAGATATCGAGCGTATGAAAGAACTGGTCCGGATCCTGAAGGAAGCGGCCTATCAGTATTATCAGAAGGACACGGAGATCATGTCCAACTTCGAGTACGACGCGCTGTATGACGAACTCGTCGCGCTCGAGGAAAAGACGGGCACGGTCCTGTCCGGCAGTCCCACCCAGAGCGTGGGTTATGAAGTGCGCAGCCAGCTGCCCAAGGTCCGGCATGAAAGCCCCATGCTTTCCCTAGATAAGACCAAGGACAGAGAAGCGCTCGCGGCCTGGCTGGGTACGCAGACCGGTCTTCTGTCCTGGAAGATGGACGGCCTGACTGTCGTCCTGACGTACCGTGATGGCACTCTGGTACAGGCGGTGACCCGGGGCAATGGCGAGATCGGTGAGGAGATCACGGCCAACGCCAGGGTCTTCCGGAATGTACCTTTAAGGATCCCCTTCCAGGGCAATCTGGTCCTTCGGGGCGAGGCGGTCATGAGTTATGCAGAGTTCGACCGCATCAATGACGGGCTCGAGGCCGAGGCCCAGTACAAGAATCCCCGAAACCTCTGCAGTGGCAGTGTGCGCCAGCTGGACCCGCGGGTCACAGAGCAGAGGGGTGTCTATTTCATTGCCTTCGGCCTGGTTTCAGCCGAGGACGGGCCTGATTTTGGCGACAGAAAATACAATCAGATGGCCTTTCTGAAGGAACAGGGCTTCCAGACAGTGGAATCCCGGGTCGTCACGGCAGACAATATCCTGGATGAGGTGCAGGCCTTCAGTGACCGGATCAGCCAGCAGGAGTTTCCTTCTGATGGTCTGGTGCTGACCTATGATTCCCTGTCCTATTCCGCCTCTTTAGGGCGGACGGCCAAGTTCCCGCGGGATTCCTATGCCTTCAAATGGCAGGATGAAACGGCGGATACGACCCTGCTCAATATCGAATGGAACACCTCCCGGACCGGGCTGATCAACCCTGTGGCGGTCTTTGCGCCGGTGGAACTTGAGGGTACCACCGTACAGCGGGCGAGCCTCCATAATGTAAGTATCCTTGAGGAGCTGAAACTGGGCCTGGGGGATACCATCACCGTATATAAAGCCAATATGATCATTCCGCAGATCGCGGAAAACAAGACGAAGAGCGGCACCTATCAGCTGCCGGATACCTGCCCCAGATGCGGGGGAGAAGCCCTTGTTGTTGAGAGCGCCGGTACCCGTGTACTGACCTGTACCAACCCGGCATGTCCGGCCAAACTCGTGCAGGCATTTACCCATTTCGTATCCCGTGGCGCCATGAACATCGACGGCCTCTCTGAAGCCACCATCGAGAAGCTGGCGGAGCTGGGTTGGATCACCCGCTTTGGGGACCTGTACCGGCTCAAGGACCACAGGGAAGAACTGATGCAGCTGGAAGGTTTCGGCGAGAAATCCGCAGACAAGCTGCTGGATTCCATCGACAGGTCCCGCAATACCGAATTCTACCGCGTCATCGGTGCCTTAGGGATCAGTGGCGTGGGCGAAGCCGGAGCAAAGGTGCTGGGCCGGTATTTCAAGCAGGACATCGAGGCGCTTCGGGCAGCTGATGAGGAAGAGATCGCGGCAGTGGAGGGCTTCGGACTGATCACCGCCCATGCGGTCACAAGTTTCTTCCGCACGCCGGCCAACCAGGAGATGCTGGACGATCTGCTCCAGTTCCTTACCATCGCGGCGCCTGAGGCCGAGACGGGCGACAAGCCTCTGGAAGGCCTGCAGTTCGTCATTACCGGCGCCGTCTATCGTGTGCCCAACCGGAAAGCCCTGCAGGATCTGATCGAGCGCCTGGGCGGCAAAGCCGCTTCCGCGGTCAGCCAGAAGACCAGTTTCCTGATCAATAACGACGCCACAAGCTCTTCCAGTAAAAACCGCAAGGCCAGAGAACTGGAGATTCCGATCATCACGGAAGATGAGTTCTTTGCGCGCTTCGTACCGGATCTGTAAATATTTTGTAACATTTTACCATAAAATGTTACAAACCCCCTGTTATTTTGGAAAATAGTGTGATACAATGACATTAAATCTATGCCTGAAAGAGGGGTCCTATGAGCAAAGAAACCAATGACTTTGTATGGAGTGCCGATCTACAGGATCTTCCCCGTTACTTGTTTCATGAGGGAACCAACACCAAAGCCTACCAGTATCTAGGCGCGCATTTTGATCCGGAAAGCGGGCAGGGCGTGTTCCGCGTCTGGGCACCGCATGCGCGCAAGGTCACGGTCATAGGCGAATTCAACCAGTGGAACATGGACTCTGGTTATATCGATATGCACCGCAGTCCCGGCGGGATCTGGGAAGGTGCAGGATATAACCTGTACGAGTATATGATGTACCGGTACTGTATCGAAACCGCCTCCGGCGAGCGGATCGTCAAGAGCGATCCCTTCGGCTTCCATATGGAAGAGCGGCCTTCCACCGCCAGCAAGCTGTACAACCTGGACGGATACGAATGGCACGATGAAGGCTGGATCCAGGACCGGGAGGCCCATCCCGTCTACGACAGGCCGGTCAACATCTACGAGGTCAACCTGGGGTCCTGGCGCACCTATGAGGACGGACATTATTTCTCCTACCGCAAAATGGCGGAGGAACTTGTCCCGTATGTCAAGGATATGGGTTACACCCACATCGAGTGTATGCCGCTGTCTGAGTTCCCCTTCGATGGTTCCTGGGGCTATCAGGTCATCGGCTATTATGCACCCACGTCCCGCTACGGAACACCGAAGGATCTGATGTATTTCATCGATCAGTGCCACCAGAACGGTATCGGCGTGATCATGGACTGGGTCCCGGCACACTTCCCGAAGGATGCCGCAGGCCTGGCCCGGTTCGACGGACAGCCTTTGTACGAGCATCCGGATCCGCAGCGCGGAGAGCATCCCGAGTGGGGCACCTTGATCTTCGATTACGGACGTAATGAGGTCAAGAGCTTCCTGATCTCCAATGCGCTGTACTGGCTGGACATGTATCACATCGACGGCCTGCGTGTGGACGCGGTCGCCAGCATGCTGTACCTCGATTATGGCCGTAAGGCGGGCGAGTGGAAGCCCAACAAATACGGCGGAAACGGTAATCTGGAAGCGGTCGAGTTCTTGAAGCAGCTCAATACCGCAGTCTTCCGGGAGCATCCCGGCGCCATGATGATCGCTGAAGAATCCACCACCTGGCCGGGCATCACCAAGCCGGTCGATCAGGATGGTCTGGGCTTCAACTTCAAGTGGAACATGGGTTGGATGAACGACATGCTCAGCTACATTTCCATGGATCCTTACTTCCGCGGCGACAATCATAACCGGGTCACCTTCTCGCTGACCTACGCGTTTTCCGAGAATTTCGTGCTGCCCCTGTCCCATGATGAAGTGGTCCACGGGAAAAAGAGCCTGATCAACAAATGGCCGGGTCCCTATAATGACCAGTTCGCGAACCTCAGAGCCTTCCTGGGCTACATGATGGTCCATCCGGGCAAGAAGCTCTTGTTCATGGGTGGTGAGTTCGGACAGTACATCGAATGGAAATACGACCAGGGTCTGGACTGGTTGCTGCTGGACTACGAGATGCATCGCAAGTTCAAGGACTATGTCAGCGCCATCAACCATTTCTATAAAGAAAACGCCCCGCTGTACGAGATCGAAAACAGTTGGGACGGGTTCTCCTGGATCAACGCGGACGATCGGGACCACAATACGCTTTCCCTGCGCAGGGTGGACCGCAATTCCGGCGAGATCGTGGCAGTCATCAACTTCTCACCGATCCGGCACGAGCATTACCGCATCGGCGTTTACAAGCACGCCATGTACCACGAGGTCCTGACCAGTGATGACGAACGCTTCGGCGGCGGCGGGTTCCACAATCCGTCCACCATCAAGAGCGAGGAGATCCCCTGCAACGGGTATGATTGTTCGCTGGAGCTTACCGTACCGCCTTTCGCCTGCATCTATCTGAAGCCGGGCCGCAAACTGGCACGCAAGAAGATCCAGAAGCCGAAAAAGACACCCCAAAAGAAGACCGGAGCCTGAGTTTTCAGACTCTGACATACAAGCCACTACATAATCAAAAAATAGAACGGAGGAGCATGTATGCGCAACAAAAAGAAGACAATCGCTATGCTGCTGGCAGGCGGACAGGGCAGCCGTTTAGGCGTCCTGACAGCGGATGTCGCAAAACCGGCGATCCCCTTTGCCGGAAAGTATCGTATCATTGACTTTCCTTTAAGCAACAGTATCAATTCCGGTATCGATACTGTTGGTGTCCTGACCCAGTACCGTCCGTTGGAACTCAACGCGTACATCGGTAATGGCCAGGCGTGGGATCTGGACCGCAACGACGGTGGTGTTTCCATTCTTCCGCCGTACATGACCGGAAAAGAGGGCGAGTGGTACAAAGGTACCGCCAATGCCATCTATCAGAACATCAATTTTGTAGACCGGTATGATCCGGAGTACGTCGTAGTCCTGTCCGGCGACCATATCTACAAGATGGACTATTCCGAAATGGTGCGCTACCATCAGGAAAAGGGCGCGGCCTGCACCATCGCCGTCCGTAACGTTCCTCTGGAAGAAGCCAGCCGATTCGGTATCCTGAATACCAAAGAGGACAACGAGATCTACGAGTTCGAGGAGAAGCCGAAGCATCCGAAATCCACAAAGGCTTCCATGGGCGTCTATGTCTTCACCTGGAGCAAGATGCGTGAGTGCCTCATCCGTGACGAGCAGAATCCGGATTCCGAAAACGACTTTGGTAAGAACATCATCCCGATGATGATCGACAACGGCGACAAGCTCTATGCCTACGAGTTCGATTCCTACTGGAAAGATGTCGGAACCATCGAATCCCTGTGGGAAGCCAACATGGAGATCCTTTCCGGTGAAGCCGGTATCGAGCTTTCCGATCCGGACTGGCGTATCTACTCCCGCAACCCGAACGAGCCGCCGCACTATGTCGCGGACAATGCGATCATCAAGAACTCCATGATCACCGAAGGTGCCCGCATCTATGGTGACGTCGAGAATTCTATCATCTTCTATGGCGCTTATGTCGGCCCGGGCGCAACCGTCCGCAATGCCGTCATCATGCCGGATGCGCGCATCGAAGCCGGTGCTGTCGTCGACTATGCGATCGTCGGTCAGGAATCCGTGATCGGTGCCGGCGCGAAGGTCGGTCTGCCGATGAACGAGTGCAAGAAGGGTGATATCGCCGTAATCGGTAATGAATTGAAGGTCAGTGCCGGTGCTGTCGTTGCGCCTGGCGAGATGCTGGCTGAGAACAAATAAGCAAAAGGGAGGGTCCATTATGAAAAATACGATGGCAATCATCTTTGCCTATAAAAATGATGAGCAGTTAAAAGCGCTCACACAGCTTCGTACCGTATCCTCTCTGCCTGTCGCGGGAAGATATCGTGTCATCGATTTTACCTTGTCCAATCTGGTCAATTCCGGCATCACCAAGGTCGGTATGATCACCCGCAGCAACTACCAGTCTTTGATGGACCACGTCGGTTCCGGTAAAGAGTGGGAGCTGTCCCGTAAACGTGATGGTCTGTACATGCTGCCGCCGTTCTCTCAGCAGGACAGCGTCGGTCTGAACTCCCGCGGCCGTGTGGAAGCGCTGATCAACGCCCTGACGTTCATCCGTAAGTCCACCAGCGAATACATCATCCTGCATGATTCTGATTCCATCTTCAACACCACCTACGATGATATGATGAACTATCATCAGGAGAAAGGTGCGGACATCACCGTCATGTATCAGCATGGTGATTTTGCTCCGGAAGCCAACGAGGAGACCTGTTACTTCCAGTTTGACGAAGACGGCCGTGTCATCGACGTTGCCATCGATCCAACCACCGGACGTGAGAACCGCAGCATCGGCGTGGTCATCATGAAGAAGACCCTGCTGGAGAGCCTGATCCATGACTGTGCTTCCCACAACCTGGTCAGCTTCCGTCGTGACATCCTGCAGCGCCGTGTCAATGATCTGAAGATCTACGGCTACCGCTACGATGGCTACATCTCCAGCATCAACACCATCGCTTCTTACTTCCGCGCCAACATGGATGCGCTGGATCCGCAGGTCCGCGAGGAACTGTTCTACAAGGATTCCAAGATCGCGACGAAGATCCGCGACGAGGTCCCGACCATCTACCGCGGCTCCAGCCAGGTCAAGAATTCTCTGATCGCCGACGGCTGCGTCATCGAAGGTACGGTCGAGAACTCCATCATCTTCCGCGGCGTACATATCCGCAAGGGCGCGGTGGTCCAGAACTCCATCATTATGCAGGATTCCGAGATCCAGGCCGGCTCACAGTTGAACTATGTGATCACCGACAAGGACGTCGTTATCCGCGAGAATCGCAAGCTTTATGGCTTCGAACTCTTCCCGATGGTACTTTCCAAGGGCAGTGTAGTGTAATTATGAATAAAAAAGGGAACCCTGTAGGGTTCCTTTTTGTTTTTCTAAACATTTATTGCGGGGAGAACGAACCTGCATTTGACTGAAAACCATACTTGTGCTATAATTTTTATTTGCGTAACAAGATTATTCGATGATAGGAGGTTATCGAAATGAAAGTCTTATTTGCGGCTTCTGAAGCAGTACCGTTTATTAAGTCGGGTGGTTTAGGAGATGTAGCTGGCGCTTTGCCACCTGCCCTCCGTAAAAAGATGATCGGCGCACGTGTCGTCCTGCCTTTGTATCAGGAGATTCCGCAGGAAATGAAAGACACCATGCATTTTGTTAAGGAGATCTGGGTCCCGTTGGCATGGCGCAGTCAGTACTGCGGCATTTTCGAAGCCAAGGTCGGCCAGGTTACATATTATCTGCTGGACAACCAGTATTACTTCGGGCGTCGTGGCTTGTACGGTCATTTTGACGATGCGGAACGTTTTGCGTTCTTCTCTAAAGCAGTGCTGGAGATCATCCAGTATATCGACTTCCAGCCGGATGTCATCCACTGCAATGATTGGCAGACAGCCATGATCCCGATCTATCTGAATCATTTCTACAAGACCATCGGCGCGCCGTACAAGGACATCAAGACGGTGCTGACGATCCACAACATCCAGTATCAGGGTGTTTTCCCGGATAACGTCACCGAGTATGTCCTCGGTCTGCCGCGTGAGTATTTCACCGGCGGTTATCTGGACTTCGGCGGCTGCGTCAACTTCCTGAAGGCCGGTATCCTTTCGGCCGACTGGGTCACCACCGTCAGCCCGTCCTACGCGGAAGAGCTGCAGTATGAGTTCTACGGCTACGGTCTGCAGGACATCATCCGCTCCGAGCGTGCCAAGGTCAGCGGTATCATCAATGGTATCGATTATAATTTCAACGATCCGGAGAAGGATCCGCACCTGTTCAAGAATTACTCGGTCGATGATCTGGAAGGTAAGGAAGAGAACAAGATCCGTCTGCAGGAAATGCTGGGTCTGCCGGTCAATCCGAATATCCCGATGATCGCCATGGTCACCCGTCTGGCCGATCACAAGGGTCTGGACCTGGTCGCGTCCGTCCTGTACGAGATCCTTTCCGAGGATGTGCAGTTCGTCGTGCTGGGCACCGGTTCCTGGGAATATGAGGATATGTTCCGCAAAGCCCATGAAAGCTATCCGCAGAAGGTTTCTGTCAACCTGACCTTCAACATCGACCTGGCACAGAAGATCTACGCTGGCGCGGACCTGTTCCTGATGCCTTCCAAGAATGAGCCTTGCGGCCTTTCTCAGATGATCTCTATGCGGTACGGCACACTGCCCATCGTCCGTGAGACCGGCGGTCTCAAGGATACGGTCGAGCCCTACAACGAGTTCACAGGCGAAGGCACCGGCTTCAGCTTCCACGATTACAGTGCGCAGGATATGCTGCATGTGATCCGCAATGCGCTGAACACGTTCTATGAGAAAGATGCCTGGACAAAACTGATGAAGAACGCGATGTCCAAGGATTTCAGCTGGAATATTCCGGCGCGTGAATACATGGCCCTGTACAGGTTGATCACAGGGAAACGATAACGGAAACTATTGAAGGAGATTTTAATGGAAAAAAAGCAACTGAGATCCTTGATCGCAGGCAAGCTCAGCCGGCACTACGGTGTTGAGCCGAGAAATGCAACCAAGAACCAGATGTATCATACCTGTGCGCTGGTGGTTCGCGATCTGATGATGGAAAAATGGAACAAGACCCAGAAAGAGATCGAGAAAAAACATGCGAAGCAGGTCTGCTACCTGTCTCTGGAGTTCCTGATCGGTAAATCCCTGAAAAACAATATCTACAATTTAGGCCTTCTGGACGAGTTCCAGTGTGTTTTGAAGGGCATGGGCTGCGATCTGCAGGATCTGGTCGATATCGAAGAGGACGCCGCACTGGGTAATGGCGGTCTGGGCCGTCTGGCGGCCTGCTATATGGACGCTCTGGCTGCGCAGAACCTGCCGGCCACCGGCTTCAGTATCCTGTATGAATACGGTCTGTTCAAACAGCGTATCATCGAAGGTCAGCAGACGGAGCTGCCGGACAGCTGGCTGGATACCGGCCGCAGCTGGCTCATTCCCCGTACCGACGAGGCTGTCGAAGTCCATTTCGGCGGCGAACTGGTCGAGCATTGGGAATCCGGCCACCTGGCCATTGAGCATCAGAATTACACCAGTGTTACCGCTGTTCCGCATGACATGCTGATCTCCGGTTACCAGTCGGATACCGTCAATACCCTGCGTCTGTGGCAGGCGAAAGCCACCCGTACTCTGGACTTCAAGCTCTTTGGTGAGGGTGATTACCTGCGCGCGATCGAAGAGCAGGCCATGGCGGAGACCATCTCCAAGATCCTGTATCCGGAAGACAAGCACGTGGAAGGTAAGTCTCTGCGTCTGAAGCAGCAGTACTTCTTCGTATCCGCTTCGATCCAGAATATCATCAACCATCATATGCGGACCTACGGACGTCTGGACAATCTGCCCAAGCGTGTCGTGATCCAGATCAATGATACACATCCGACACTGGTCATTCCGGAAATGATGCGTATCATGATGGATGTCCACGGTCTGACTTGGGAGGATGCCTGGGATATCACCACGCATACCGTTGCCTACACCAACCATACCATCATGCCTGAGGCATTGGAGCGTTGGTCTGAGGATCTGGTCAAGTCGATCATGCCGCGTGTCTATCAGATCATCGTGGAGATCAACCGTCGCTTCTGTGAAGACCTGTGGAACTTCTACCCGAATGATTGGGACACCATCTCCAAGATGGCGATCATCGCTTACAACGAGGTGCGCATGGCGAACCTGGCCATCGCTGGTTCCTTCTCTGTCAACGGTGTTTCCGCACTGCATTCCCAGATCCTGAAGGACGACAGTTTCAAGGATTTCTATCATGTAACGCCCGCGAAGTTCAACAACGTGACCAACGGTATCGCGTACCGCCGTTGGATGGGACAGGCCAATGAAGGTCTGACCGCCCTGGTCACGGATAAGATCGGACCGGACTTTCTGAAGGATCCTAAGGAACTGAAGAATTTCGCAGCCTTTGCCGAGGACGAGGATACTTTGACCCGCTTCGACAAGATCAAGCGCGACAACAAAGAGCGTCTTGCCCGCTATATCAAAGAGCATAACGGGATCACGGTGGATCCGGATTCCATGTTCGACGTACAGGCCAAGCGTCTGCACGAGTACAAGCGCCAGACGCTGAACATCCTGCATATCCTTAGGATGTATTACGAACTGAAGGACAACCCGAACTTGGATGTTACCCCGCGTACCTTCATCTTCGGTGCCAAGGCTGCCCCTGGTTACTATACGGCCAAGCAGATCATCCGTCTGATCCATTCCGTTGCGGACATGATCAACAATGATCCGCAGGTCAACGACAAGCTGAAGGTCGTCTTCCTGGAGGATTATAAGGTCAGCATCGCGGAGATCCTGATGCCGGCCGCCAACCTCAGTGAGCAGATCTCCACCGCCGGCCGTGAGGCTTCCGGTACGGGTAACATGAAGTTCATGCTGAACGGCGCGCTGACCATCGGTACGATGGACGGTGCCAACATCGAGATCTGTGAATCTGTTGGGGAAGAGAACATGTTCATCTTCGGTCTGCGCAAGGACGAGGTCCTGGATCTGCAGCGCAACGGATACAACGCCATGTATTACTATCAGCAGAACGCGTGGCTGTCCCGTATCCTGAACTCGATCCAGAACGGCATCGGCCGGGCAGACGGTCCGCAAGTCTCCTATCAGGATATCGTACATTCGCTGATCATCGGCAATGACTACGGTACCGCAGATCCTTATCTGGTCCTGGCGGACTTCGAGGACTACTGCCGTGTACAGAGGATCGCCGGCGAACAGTTCAAGGATGCGAAGACCTGGAACCAGAAGGCCATCATCAATGTGGCAGGCGCGCACATCTTTGCCGCGGATCGTTCCGTCCAGGATTATAATGAGCGCATCTGGCACTTGACGACTTTGTGGAAAGATAAGAAATGATCTTATTAGAACAAATCAAAAAAGACCTGATCGATGCGGTCGACACCCATGCGGTGATCGATCGCATCGCTTCTGATTTTTACGAGCGTATCGAAGAGCTGCGTGCGACAGATGCCATCTTCTATCAGATGCTCTGGGAGTACGAGACTTTCCGTGCCTATTTCAAGGCAGAGAACGAGACGCTGCTGTCCCATCAGGAGATCCTGCTCAAGGATATGAGCATGAACCTGGAGGACGAGATCGATGATTCCTTCGACCAGGTCGAGGACCGGAAGATGGAAGAGCTTCTGCTGCCGGACTTCCGCCAGGATATCATGAAGGACCTGCATGAGCAGGGCATCACCCTGGCGCCGAAGACCCGTCTGTCTTCAGACATCATCGAGGAACTGTATGAAGAGGCCTACCGGGCCTTTGATGCCTATAAGGAGCGTCTGTACCAGCGTGTGCTGGATCTTTCTCCCATGAAGGCCTACGAGCGGGGCAAGGCTTTGAAAGAGCAGTTCCGCAAGGACCGGGGCATCCGCTTCGACGAGGAGGACTTCCTTGCCTTGTTTGACGATATGCTGAAAAAGGAGCACCTGATGGACGTCCTGAAGGACAAGGTCCGTGAGGTGCTTAAGTACAATCGTCATTATATCCTTGCGGATGTGGATCCGGAGGAAGCGGTGGAGGATACGCTAGAGCCTGAGAATGAGCGCCTGGATGGTGTGCTGACACCGGACGGGGACTTAAAGGACCAGCCCTATTCCTTCGTTTCCGAACTGATGAGCGAGTATACCGGCCGCCGTATTCTGGCGACGGAAAACGAACTGTCCGATGAATCCTACTGGACCACCTATGCGGATGATTTCCAGGATCTGATCTTAAGCTATGTGGAGGCGCGCCTGGAGGAGGAACTTCGGTTCTTGCAATCGGAGCGTGCCGAGGACTGGACGGCTTTCCGCACGTTATGCCGTTTGAGCGACGAAGAGGTCAAAGATACCGAGCGTTTTCTACTTAAGTGTGACAAGGTCAACTATGGCTTGGCACAGCGGGTGGATGACCTGTGGCAAAAGCTCTGCCAGACGCCGCTTAAGGAGATCTAAGCACTTATCCCAGATTTTACCTTATCATCCCAGAGCCCTTGTGATCAAGGGCTCTTTTGCTATATACTGAAGGCAGAATATGGGAGGAGGGTGACGTTATGGATCAACTTCCACGACAAAGTGAAGATCAGATCCGACTGCAGCAGCTGCGGACTGAGGCAGGCCTTAAGACACGCTATACCGTGCCGGAGGAAGATCCTAAAAAAGTAGAACGTGAACGAAAGCGGTTCGAAAAAGAGCATCCGGAGTTGTTCGATGATGGCAGCGAAGCTGTAGGAGCTGCCATTTCCATCAATGGTGAAACGATAGAGAGCGAGGCTAAGCGAAAGAAAAAACGGATCGCTCGATGGTATAGTTTTCTGCATTGGCTCAGGTCCTGGAAATGGGCGATCGCCGGCATCGTATTGCTATGTGTTTTATTCTTGCCGGTTCCGATCCAGATCGATCAGGCGCTGCCCTATTATGAGTCTCACCACGGAGAAGCACAGACGGGCACGATCCATATCAGAGGCACGCTATATTATTATATCTTCAGACGAGACCACTTCAGGGGCAGAATCTACAAAGAAGACGCTGATATCACGATCAAGGGACAGTGTGATGGGACCAACGTTTCGCACTGCTGGAACTGCATGATGATCGAAACATGCGAAGGAGATGGAAAGAGGGATTTCCTTGCTTTCTTTGATGATCAGAGATGGGATCAGATTTATTTTGAACGGCTCTTTTCTAAACTGTATCTGTATGGGGGAACCAGCGATTTTCTCGCAGCACCTGCTTCTACAATGGAAAAAGCTGAACAACTGAAGAAATCAGCCAACCCCTTTTGGGAATAAAAAACGGAGCCAACATTACTGTATGGCTCCATTGAAGTGGTACGCGCTATAGCGTAACTCCGTCTTTCCAGATGGCTATCTCACGGTAGCCATTTTTTTCATTACAGGTAGCACGGCCGGAGGCGACTTCCAGGATATACCGGAAGAAATCGCTGCCGGCTTTTCCCATGTCCGGATCCTCCAGCAGGGTGCCGGCGTTGTAATCGATCCAGTTCGGCTTGCGCTTTGCCAGGGCTGTATTGGTCGCCACCTTGATCGTGGGGACCGGGCCGCCCAAAGGTGTGCCGCGTCCGGTGGAGAAGAGGATCAGGTGACAGCCGGCGGATGCCAGGGCGGTGCAGGCGACGATATCATTGCCTGGCCCCTGCAACAGGTTCAGGCCCGGAGTCTGGACACGGGCGCCGTACCTTAGCACGTCCTGTACGGTGCCGCGGCCGCCTTTCTGCGTACATCCGAGAGACTTCTCCTCCAGCGTCGTGATGCCGCCGGCCTTGTTGCCGGGAGAGGGGTTCTCGTAGACCACCTGGCCATGGCTGGTGAAATATTCTTTGAAATCATTGATCAGGGACACGGTCTTCTGGAAAGTGCCAGCGTCCTTGCAATGGCTCATCAGAATGGTTTCCGCGCCGAACATTTCCGGGACTTCGGTCAGCACCGTGGTACCGCCCTGGGCGGCCAGAAGGTCGGAGACCTGGCCGATCAGAGGATTGGCCGTGATGCCGGAGAAACCGTCAGAGCCGCCGCATTTCAGGCCGATGACCAGGCGAGAGGCAGGGAAGGGCTGGCGCTTGTCCTGGGAAGCTTTAAAGGTGAGCTCATCCAGGATCTTCAGGCCTGCTTCGATTTCATCATCCACCTCCTGGGTGGTCAGAAAACGGACCCGCTCCGGATCCACCGAGCCGACCAGTGTGCGGAAGGAGGCGGGGGTATTGTTCTCACAGCCCAGAGACAGGACCAGGACGCCGGCCGCGTTGGGATGGTGGACCAGATCCGCCAGGATATGGCGAGTGTTGTCATGATCCTCACCCAGCTGGGAGCAGCCGTAAGGGTGGCGGAAGGTGTAGATGCCGTCCACCCGGTCACCGTACAGGGCGGAAGCCTCCCGCGCCAGACGGACGGCCGTCTCATTGACACAGCCCACGGTGTTGATGATCCAGATCTCGTTGCGGATGCCCACCTGGCCGTCCGACCGTGGGTATCCAAGGAAGGTGGCGGGCTCAGCAGGTGCAAGTTCGGTCAGCTGCGGCTCGTAGGTATAGGTGAGGGTCTCCGCCAGGTTGGTTGCCATGTTATGGCTGTGGACCCAGGCGCCTTTGGGAATATCCTCAGTGGCATGGCCGATGGGGAAACCATATTTGATGATATCCGCACCCTGCGGGATGTCGCACAGGGCTTTCTTGTGGCCGACCGGGATGGTTTCGGTTCCGGTCAGTTCCACACAGACGTTGTCTTTAGGATGGATGGTCAGTTCCATGGCATTATTTAGGCAGCGCCGCGCGAACGCCGGCATTCATGATCAGGGAGAAATAGCGGGCGACATTCATGTACAGCTGCGGGATCAGCGTCAGGTCTTCGCCCCAGAAGTCGGTCCGGGCGAGGATCTTGCGTGTATAGCGGGCGGTGTCGGAAAGGTCTGTGTTCTGGAAGACTTCCAGAACTTCGGGGCTGTCCTGGCCCATGCCCTTGGCATAATACGCCAACAGCGCCGCCAGAGAGAAGCAGATGCAGGGCGCCTTCTCAGGCGTGATATCCTTCAGGGTAGGCAGCAGGCGGGACTTCCACTTGGAAACGGAATTCAGGGCGATGCTGGACAGCTGATGGTTCAGATAAGGGTTCAGGAAGCGCTCCATAACGGCATCGGTGTAGGATTTGAGTTCCTCGGCCGGCAGATCGATGGTAGGAAGGATCTCCTCATGCAGTTCTTTCGCAAGAAAAGCGGAGAAATCCGGATCCTTCATGAAATCCTCGACGGTGGTCAGACCGGCGAGGCGGGCCGCCAGGGAGGTGGAGGTGTGCGCGCCGTTCAGGATGCGGACCTTGCGGGTACGGTAGGGGGTCAGATCCTCCGTCCAGACCACGTTGAGCCCGGCTTCGGTGAAGGGCAGGATCTGCTTGAGTGCCTGGATCGCCTTTGCCTTGTCTTCCGACACCGGTTCCAGGACCAGCAGATGATAGGGCTCGATGATGTCCATCAAGGCATCCTCATGGCCGATCTTTTCAGTCAGGGCAGCTTTAAGCTCCGGATCCCTTGGGAAACCTGTCACGATGCGGTCCACCAGGGTGGAGACGAAGGAGCAGGAGGAAAGGAGCCAGGTGCTAAATTCAGGCTCATAGCCCCAGTCCTCCGCATACTGCAGCAGGATCTTCTGCAGGGTGCCGGCGTTGTTTTCGATCAGTTCACAGGGCATGATGACAAGACCGGGCAGGCCTGCCGCAAACCGTTTGTGCAGGAAGAGCGCCAGCTTGGCGGGGTAGGAAGAGGGCGGGCACATGTCCGGACGGTCCGAAGGCACATAGGCGATGCCGGCCTCCGTTGTGTTGGAAACGATCCATGTAAGGTCCTCAGAGAGGGCCAGCTCCATGAACGCGTCGAAATCCTCGTAAGCACCCAGTACACGGTCGATGCTGGAGATGGTGCGATGGCTGTCGATGACCTGGCCATCGACCACACCGCGGGTGATCAGGGTATATTGGCACTGCTGGTCTGCCCAGGGCTGATCCTTCTTGCCGGGGATCGGAACGATGACGGCAGCCTTGCCGTTGAACAGACTCTGGTCGTTCATCTCCTGGAGCATCCAGTCGATGAAGCCACGCAGGAAATTGCCTTCGCCAAATTGCAGAACTTTCACTGGAAAGGACATAGGTCAAGAACCTCCTGAAAAAAGTTTTCTTACAGAAAAAAGGGAGATCAAACAACTTGTGATCTCCCCACATATTAGCATACTTACAAAGCAGTTTCAACCTGACAGACGGTGATCTTTCCACCATCCAGGATGATCTGCACATGCTGACCGGACTTGATCTCGCCGGTCAGGAAGGCTTCGGAAATGGTATCCTCCACCTCGCGCTGGATCAGACGGCGCAGCGGACGGGCACCGAACTTCTCGTCATAGCCATGCTGGACCAGATATTCTTTCACATCGTCCGCGACGGTGATGTCGATGGACTGGCGGGCACCGGCCTCGTACACATCCTTCAGCATCAGGTCCACGATCTGACGCAGCTCTTCCTGAGTCAGTGCATGGAAGGTGATGATCTCGTCGATACGGTTGATGAATTCCGGACGGAAGATCTCGCCCAAAGCACTCTGAATCTGCTCACTCAGAGTGACGGAACGCTCCTGTCCGAAGCCCAGACCATTGCCTCCATGCATGGAAGCGCCGGCGTTGGTGGTCATCACGATGATGGTGTTTTCAAAATTGACCACGCGGCCCTGGGAATCCGTCAGACGGCCATCGTCCAGGATCTGCAGCAGCATGTTGAACACGTCGCTGTGTGCCTTTTCGATCTCGTCCAGAAGAATGACAGAGTAGGGGCGGCGGCGGACCTTTTCAGTCAGCTGACCACCCTGGTCATAGCCCACATATCCCGGAGGCGCTCCGATCAGCTTGGAGACGGTGTGGCGCTCCATGTATTCGGACATATCGATGCGGATCAGCGCGTCCTCGCTGCCGAAGAGTTCCACGGCCAGCGTCTTGACCAGTTCGGTCTTGCCGACACCGGTAGGTCCTGCAAAGATGAAGGAAACGGGCTTCTTCACCTTGCGGAAACCGGAACGGGTGCGGCGGATGGCCCGGGACAGAGCAGAGACTGCGTCCTCCTGTCCGATGACACGGGTATGCAGCCGGTCCTCCAGATGCATCAGCGTGGCAGATTCTTCTTCTGTCAGACGATGGACCGGGATCTTGGTCCACATTTCCACGACCTGGGCGATATCATCATAGGTGATGGGCACGCAGGTGGAGGAGCGGGACAGTTCATCCATCTCCTTCGTGAGTTTGAGCTCTTCCTGGCGGATGCGCGCCGCCCGTTCGTAATCATCATGCGCGACGGCATCTTCCTTCTGGTCGCCCAGAACATCCAGACGGTGCTGCAGGACTTTGAGCTGCACCAGACCTTCGTTGCGCAGGTTGACCCGGGCCGCTGCCTCATCGATAATATCGATGGCCTTGTCCGGCAGGAAGCGCTGGTGGATGTACCGGGTCGACAATGCGACGGCATCCTCGATCACCTCATCGGAGATGGAAACATTATGATAGGCCTCATACTGGGGGCGGATGCCCTTGATGATCTCAACAGTATCGGTGGTAGTAGGCTCGTCCACGATGATGGGCTGGAAGCGGCGCTCCAAAGCGGAGTCCTTTTCGATATACCGGCGGTATTCGTCCAGCGTGGTGGTACCGATGATCTGCAGCTTGCCCTTGGCCAGGGCGGGCTTAAGAATATTGGCGGCGTTCATGGAGTTCTGCGCATCGCCTGCACCGACCAGATTGTGCACCTCGTCGATGACCAGGATGATATCCCCATCCGCCTGTACTTCATTGATGATGGCCTTCATGCGGGCTTCGAACTGGCCGCGGAACTGTGTGCCGGCCACCAGCGCCGTCATGTCCAGCCAGTAGACCTCTTTGGTCATCAGCTTGACCGGTACCTGGCCGTTGGCGATCCGCTGTGCCAGACCTTCGGCGATCGCGGTCTTGCCGACACCGGGCTCACCGATGAGCACCGGGTTGTTCTTGGTACGGCGGTTCAGGATCTGCATCAGCCGGTCGATCTCGGCATCACGGCCGACGATGGTATCGGTCTCACCGCGGCGTGCCTGGTCCGTCATGTTGGTACCGAACTTCAAAAGTGTTCTGAGTTTGGAATTCTTCTTCCGCGCATTCTTGTCACCGGCCTGACTGGAAGCTCCTTGTGCGTCATCGCCGGGGACACTGTCGGCAGACATATCTAAAATTTCGTCCGGCTCGTCGGAAGAGTCCCCGTCCGGGGTAGCGCCGGTAAGCATTTCCATCATTTCCGGCGGCATCATTTCTTCCATTGCCTTGGGGTCGAAGTTTTCCATCATATCATTCATACGATCAGCAATCTCCTGCAGCTGGTCTTCATCCAGATTCTGGTTGCCCAGGAGATTTTTAAGAGAAAAGCCTTCTTTTTGTGCGCATTTGAGGCATAGAGCCTGGCGGGTCGGCCGTCCATTCTCCAGCTTGTTCACAAAAACAACGGCTGTATTTTTTTTGCAGATATCACAAACCATGCATCCACATCCTTTCCTGCTTGAAAACGGGAGCAAAGGATTCGAACTCCTTGCACACTTGTTTATATAATAGCATGCACATATTATACATTATGTATGAAAAAATTGCAAGAGCGGAGATATGAATTTTCTATAAACGAGGGTATACGAATCTGAAAAGTATGGTATAATACCGAGGTAGTTCAAAAGAAGGGAGGAAATCCGTCCATGTCTATGAACGACTACTTAGAAGCGTTAAAATTGGGACAAAAGGAGTATCAGAAATGTGTAGCCCATGGGGAATACCCCTACTTAAGTGTTCTGGAAGAGATCACGTCCCATGTGGTCATCGATTCCGAAGTTCCCATCGGCGTGGTGCAGATCCCGCTCCGGAAGATCGTTGGAACGAACGCACGCTCCCGCAGCACAGCCTTTGCGCGCAATTTCATGCCGCTGCTGGAATCCAATACCGAATTTGCCCAGAAATGGATGGCGCTGTGCAACAGTCATCTGGAAGAGGGCATCCGGGATTCCATCAAGTGCTATGAATATCTGAACCGCTATTATGTCGTAGAAGGCAACAAGCGCGTCAGTGTTCTGAAATATTTTGACGCGGTCACCATCAACGCGGAAGTCATCCGCGTCATTCCCCGGTATCGCGAGGATGATGAGAACATCCGCCTGTACTATAAATTTCTTGATTTCTATAAAGTCTGTCAGGTCAACTATCTTTGGTTCAGCAAGGAGGAGTCCTTTGCCAGGATCCTGGAAGTGCTGAAGAAAACACAGCCTGAGGACTGGGATGCGGATTTCAAAAAAGAATTCTTCTCCTGTTATACACGGTTTGACAAAGCCTACACGGAATTAGGCGGCAAACGCCTGGAGCGGGTCACCACCGGCGACGCGTTTCTGAAGTATCTGGAGGTCTTTGGTTATGAAGGCCTGGACAAGAAGCTGCACGCACAGGTGCTGCAGGAGGTCCGTCAGCTTTGGGACGAACTGGTTTTGATGGAAACACCGGAACCTGTGGATCTGGTGCAGGATCCGGAACAGACGAAGAAGCCCGACATGATCGAACGGCTGATCAGTGGAGCGCCGAACCCCAACCGGCATCTGAAGATCGGTTTCGTGCATGATAAGAACAAGGAGACATCCAATTGGACCTATGCCCATGAGCTGGGCCGCAATTATCTGGAGGAGGTCTTCGACGGACAGGTGGAGACCGTCGTCTGCAACGATGTCTTCAATGATCCCAGAGGCCCTGAGCAGGTCATGGAGACCATGATCGATGATGGCTGCCAGGTGCTGTTCACCACAACGCCGCGTCTGGCCCAGGCCGCGCTCAGTGTCGCGGTCAAGCATCCGAAGGTGCGGGTGCTCAATTGCGCCATCAATTCCGAATCCTCCCATATGCGGTCCTACTATGGCCGTCTGTACGAGCCGAAATTCATCGGCGGTATGGTCGCGGGCTCTCTGACGCGAACGAATAAGATCGGTTATGTGGCCGACTATCCGGTCTCGGGCATGCTTTCCAATATCAACGCCTTTGCCCGCGGTGCCCATATGGTCAACCCCAAGGCCCAGGTCTATCTGGTCTGGTCCACGGTCAAGGGGACAGATATCGATAAGGCCATGTGGGAGTATGGCGTGGATCTGGTCAACAATCAGGATATGGTCAGTCCCTCCTATGGTTCACGGCAGTTCGGCCTGTACCAGTGGCAGGAGGATGGGACCCTGAACAATATCTCCATGTCCATCTGGCACTGGGGCAAGTTCTATGAGCGCATCGTACGCAGTATCCTGAATGGGTCCTGGCGGGATGAGGATCCTTCGGCAGTCCGGTCTATCAACTACTGGTGGGGGCTGTCCGCCGGCGTTGTGGATATCATGTATTCCCGTTCTCTGCCGGCCGATACCCGCCGTCTCATCGAGTTCATGAAGAAGATGATCATCAACGGAGAGTTCGATCCTTTTGCCGGTCTGATCGTGGATCAGCAGGGCCGGGTGCGCAGTCCGGAGGATGGCTATCTGACCACGCGGGAGCGCATGAATATGGACTGGCTCATCGACAACGTGGTCGGTACGATCCCGGAGGTCTGGGCCTTCAAGGAAGAGGCACAGCCGCTTTTGTGGCAGGAGGGTATGAAACTGCCGGTCGTGACAGCGGAAAAGAAACAGGAGTCATAAACCATGCTGTTTACAAATGTACATGGAAAGCAGGTGCCTGTTACGGGCAAGATCCTGTTCCTGGGCGACAGCATCACCGATATGGGGATGTATGTTTCCTATATCCAGGCCTATCTGGACATGTTCCAGCCCGGCAATGATCTGAGATTATACAATCTGGGCCTCAGCGCGGAAACGGTCTGCGGTCTGACAGAGCCGGGGCATCCATACCCCCGCCCGGATGTCAACGAACGGGTCGACCGGGCCATGCTGACCATCGAACCCCGCTGGGTGGTGCTGATGTATGGCATGAATGATGCGATCTATCACCCCTTCAGCGAGGAGCGTTTCGAGGCATATCGAGCGGGTATGTGGAAACTGGTGCGCAGGATCCAGGAATATGGGTCCCGCATCATCCTGATGACGCCGACGCCTTTTGAACCGCAGGTACGGCCGGAGGGGCTGGTCGAAGGGGCAGAAGGACCATTTTCCTTTGATCATGCCTGCGCTTCCTATGATTCCGTTCTGGAGCGCTACAGCCGCTTCCTGATGGAGGAAGTCGCGCCGGAGGTGGATGTGACGGTGGATGTGCATCAGGCCTTGGCCGGCAGCGGTCCCTATACAGAGGACGGTGTCCATCCGGGCTGGGCCGGTCATTTCCAGATCGCCAAGGCTTTCATGAGAAAGGTTTTCCATGTGTATGCGGACCATCTGGACGAGGCGGTGCCCAAGGAGCTGATGGACCGGATCTACCGCCGGGACCAGCTGCTGCACCAGTTCTATCTGGAAGCGGTGGGCTACATCCGTCCGGATCATGCCGAGGTGGATACCTTCGAGCGTACCATGATGAAATACCAGGGCTTCAACCGCAAGGTGGCCGAGTACCTGGACGAGCATACGGAGCTGTGGGAACCCCGGATCTCTGAGTGGCACGGCTTCCGCAGAGAGGATTTCTATTACAGAGGATATGAGGGCGTCGTCGTCCTGCCGGATCCGGAAAAAGCCCACGGCGGCTGGATCTGGAAGATGGAATTCTTCGAGGGCGATACACCGCCGGAAAAGGTGCTGGTGGAGCAGGGCTTCGCTCTGGCGTATTACCGTGTCAGTGACCAGTATGGATCACCGGACGTCTTGAAGTACATGGAGAGCTTTTATTATTACGTGCGGGAGCGCTATGGGCTGAAGCAGCAGATGATCCCCATCGGTGTCAGCCGCGGCGGCCTGTACGCCATGGCGCTGGCCCACGCCTATCCTTCCTGGATCCGGGCCATGTATCTGGACGCACCGGCCGTGGATATCTTAAGCTGGCCGAAGGAGGACAGCGCGCCGGACTGGGAGGACTGCAAGGCGGTCTGGGGCTATACCGAGGAAACGGCAGAACAGTTCAGACAAGTCGTCGCGGAACGGATCGATACCATGGTACTGGCGCAGATCCCGCTGGTCCTGGTCTATGGGGATGCCGATACGGTCGTGCCTTATAAAGACAATGGCAGGCTGCTGGAGCAGGCCTATACGGAAGCTGAGGCGCCTTCGCTGTTCATCGGCAAGGAAGGCTGCGGGCATCACCCCCACAGCCTGGAGGATCCCACACCCATCGTGGATTTTCTGACCCAGACTGAAGATCTGGGCATGCCCCTGTCTTCTTATGTGGATCGGAAATCTTTCCGCAAGTTTTAGAGAGTGAGGAAGCAGCATGTATTGTACTCATTGTGGCAAGCTGGTCTCGGACCAGAGCAAGTTTTGTACGAACTGTGGCCATCGGTTGAATACCAAGCCCTTTCAGGGCCCTGCAATGCCACCGCAGATATATGTGAACTATGGGAGACCCATGCCGCAGCCCCAGCAGATCAGTGCCTGGAAACTGATCATCACAGCCTGTTTGCTGCTCGGTACTGTCTTTTATGCGATCTATTATTTCGCGGAGCTTCTCCCGGGCATGTTCCGGTCGATGCGTTATATGCCGTTCTACTGCATTTGCGGCCTGATCAGCGGCTTGGGGTTCGTTGTGGCCATGTGTCTGGCATCGGTCCACCTGTTCAGCCGGGATCCGCGGCATACACCGCTGCGGATGGCGGCGGCGATCTTTGTCGGGGCAGGCGCATTGCAGTCGTTTTCCTACCTGTATCTGATCGCAGAAGGCCTGCAGCTCAAAACCCCCGTCATGCTGATCCTGACACAGTTGTGCATCCTTGCAGGCGGTATCATGATGCTGATGAATCTGACCGGCAGCCTGATGACCAATCTGCCTACGGTGCTGGCCAATGCGGGTATCTGCCTGATGATGCTGATCGGCGTATGTGTGACTTCAGGCAATACGGCGCTGAGTGTGCTGGGCGGATTTGGCTATATACTGGTATACGCTGCACTTGCCATGCTCTTTGTCAATAGAGAAGAGCCATCCTTGATCCCGGGTAGAAGGGCGGACGGAATCCGATGACGACACAAGCAGCAACTCCTTTCCGTTGGAAAGAATTCATCAAAATGGTCGCGCTCATCGCGATCCCTGTGGCACTGCAGAACCTGCTGACGACGACGGGCAGCATGGTCGACACCATGATGATCGGTGGCCTGGGCGAGAATTACGTGGGTTCTGTGGGACTCTGTGCCCAGTTTTCTTCGCTGATGTTCTCCTGCTATTGGGGCTTTGTCGGCGGTGGTATGCTGTTCTTTGCACAGTACTACGGCGCGGGCGATGAGGACGGTATCGACCGTTCCTTCGGCCTGACTCTGGTCTGCATGATGACCATGGCCTTTTTGTTCGCCATCGCTGCCATCTTCTTTCCGCACATCGTGATGCGGGTCTATACCGATAAGACAACGATCCAGGAGATCGGTGTCTCCTATCTGAAGATCGTGGGCTTTGCCTATCCGATGCAGGTCTATTCCATGGCCATGAGCTCCCTGCTGCGCAGCACCGACCGTGTCCGCATTCCCTTGTACGCGGCCATCGCATCGGTCCTGACGAACATCCTGTTCAACTGGATCCTGATCTATGGCAATCTAGGTGCGCCGGCCATGGGCATCCGCGGCGCGGCGCTGGCCACGGTGCTGGCGGCCTTCGTCAACATGATCGTGGTTTTAATCCTGGCGAAGATCCAGGGTTATCCTTATCTGTTCCAGGTGCGTAAACATTTCATCTGGAAAAAGGATAAGGTCAAGGAATACTTCATCAAGTGCTTCCCAATCATCTGCAATGAGTTTTTGATCGGTCTGGGCAACATGGTGATCAATATCGTGCTGGGCCGGCAGCCGGAGGAGGCCATCGCAGCGGTCGCAGTCTTCCGTACGCTGGAAGGCCTGGTCATCGGCTTCTTCGCGGGATTCTCCAGCGCGGCTTCGGTCGTGGTCGGCACCCGTGTAGGGGCCGGAGAACTGGATACCGCCTATGAACGGGCCAAGCGTCTGGTGCTTTTGTGCGGCTCCACGATCTTCGTGCTCTGTCTGCTGCTTTTGGCCTTCCATACGCCGATCCTGCACGCCATGAGCCTGCAAGGGGAATCCTTCAAGATCTGCACGGGCATGCTGATCATCTACTGCATCGCGGCCGTCATCCGCATGTGCAACTGGACACAGAACGATACCTACCGTGCCGCCGGCGATGCCCGCTATGGTACGATCCTGGAGATCGTCTTCATGTGGTGCATGGTGGTGCCCGCGGTGTGGCTGACGGGTATGAAACTACATACCGCCTTCCTGGTCACCTTTG
>CADBPG010000201.1 GCA_902796435.1 uncultured Eubacteriales bacterium
GCTTAAGGTCGAATTCACCGGCCAATTCAAGAAAGACTATAAACTCGCTGTAAAACGAGGCTGTAATCCGAAGGAATTGGAAACAGTTATCACTTTGCTTGTTAATGAACAACCTTTGCCAGAAAAATACAGAGACCATGCACTGACGAATTCCCGAAACTATAAGGACATGCGGGAATGTCACATTGAACCCGATTGGCTGCTCGTTTATCAAGTCCTGAAGGAAACGCTGATTCTGCGACTCATTCGCACAGGCAGTCACAGCGATCTGTTTTGAAAGGTTGCCACTTGTGGCAACACTTTGGCAACAGAAAATCGGATAGTCCATATCTGATGGAGAATACAGATAATCAAAACTCCTAGTATCATATCGTCCATAGAGATTATTTCAGGCGACCCTTTACTGTATCTCAAATGCCCGGAAGTCCACCGCTCCGCTGCCGGTCCCTCCTTTTTTCTGCAATATATCCGTATGTTGCCGGTTCCGTTGCCCCGTACCTCCAGACAGATCTTTCGTTCTGTCCCTTCGAAGGCAAAATACTTAAATCCGGCACAGCCACCATCCTTCAGATTGGCAATATACTGGTCACCGTCTTTTTCCCGGTCTTCCCCACTTTGTGTAAAGTAAGGAAGCCTTTTCTTTTTATCTTTCCTTCGGGCAGTATCGCTTTTGACCATGGGGATCTGTCCACCTAGGTTGCAGGCCATGCCGCCATGGGTGTTACCGGTATAATTCGTCGGCCTCTGGTTGCCTTTATATCCAAGATCCGCAATGCTGACCAGCGTGCCGCCGAAGGAAAATCCCTCCGTCGGATGATCACTGACCGCGTAACAAAGTTCATGGCTCAGCCCTGATTCTTTCATCAAAAAACTCTTCCGGTTTTGTTTTCAAATAGACATCTTAAGACTGAAAAATAAATTGTTTTGGAAAATAATAGTGCTATGATATAGTCAGAGATCTTCGAGGGAAGGAGCAATACTTATGAATCACCCTATTGACCCAACCGCCCTTTTACCAAGCGGACAGAGTTTCCATTTTTGGGAAAAAGAACAGGTTTATGATCGTGAGCTGCATGTTTCGGGGAAATATGGAAGTGATGAGACCGGCGACGGTTCTCTTCGTGCGCCATATCGGAGCATCAACCGGGCATCGGCCGAGGCGGTAGCCGGCACGCGGGTCCTGATCCACGCCGGGGAATACCGTGAATGTGTCCGTGTGCAGCATGGCGGCGAGAGCCCGGAACGCATGGTCAGTTTTGAAGCCGCGGGCGATGGTGATGTCGTGATCAAAGCAACAGAAGTCGCAGAAGGCTTCTCCCCCAGTACCGAGTACAGGCTGAATTTCAGAAGAAAAGACGATGACGCAGACGAAGGACAAGAACCGATCATCTGGGAACACACTTTTGATACCGAGATCTTCCACGGCTACAATCCCTTCGGCCTGATCAATGCGTTGCATGATAAATCCTGGCTGCATTACAGCAGGACCGAGAGAGAGTCCAATCTGGCGCCCTTCTTCCTGCGCCGTGGTATGGTATATGTGGATGGAAAACCGCTGCGCCAGGTGGAACTGTATTCCCATCTGGGCCGCGAAACCGGGACGTACTGGGTCGAAGAAAATGGACTGAAGGTCCATTTCCGCATGCCGGACAACGGGTCTCCCGAGGGGCATCTGATCGAGATCTCCTGCCGTGAACAGTGCTTCACAACAGCAAAACCGTTCCTTTCCTATATAAAGGTCAAGGGCCTGACGATGGTCCAGGCCGCGAACGGAGCTCCGGATCCACAGGTCGGCGCCCTCTCCTGCAACCGCGGGCATCACTGGATCATCGAGGACAATATCATCCGGAACGCGAACACGGTCGCCATCGATATCGGCATGGGCTGCTGGGGCTACAAGCGGCTGCCCGATCAGAAGATCGGCTACGCGGTGCTCCGCCGCAACCAGATCTATGACAGCGGCGTCGGTGGGATTTTGGGCCTGTACGCAGGTTATACCCTGGTGGAAGACAACGTGATCGCCCGGACCGGCTGGCAGCGCATGGAATATGGCTGGGAATCCGGCGCACTGAAATTCCATGACTGTGTGGACTCCCTCTTCCGGCGCAATATTTTCCGCGAGACCTACGGATGTGAAGGTCTGTGGCTGGACTGCAACAATGTCAATGACCGGGTCACGCAGAATCTGTTTCTGAACATGCACTGCCCCCACGGAATGATCCTGATGGAGTGCAACCGTCTCGGCGAGGTGCTGATCGACAACAACATTTTCTGGAACGCAAAACTGTATTATGATTACAACGCGCCGGGAAAAGGCAACGGCACTATCAACATCGACAGCAGCGAGTGGAATGAACCGTTTGCTATGCATGTGCCCGTCGGCGATGCCATCTATGGCCTCGGCACCGATGATCTGCGCGTGGTAAACAACCTGATCTGCAACACGGACGGTTACGGGTATGCGCAGGACGTGGTCCGCGGCCGTATGGCAGGTGGTCGAGGCGGCACTTCCCGCAATTCCACAGTCGTCAACAACGTTTTCTATGACTGCAGAAGCGGAGCGATCCGTCTGCCCACCCATGACAATACCTTTGATGGCAACTACTATTCCCGGATGCCCCAGGGCTTCCTCCTCCTGGCTTATCCCGCGCCTTCTGCCCAACTGGACCTTTCCGCGTGGCAGCGCTTTGAGCACATGGACGAAAACGGTGGATACGCCGCCTTCCGGATCAAAATCGATGATGAAGCGCTGACCATGACGATCCAAAAAGACCAGAAGCGTATCCCATGGGATCAGCGGGAGACGGTGGGCTACTCCTCCATGCACAAAGTCATGGCGGATGAAAAAGTCAGGACAGACTACTTCGGCAACGAAATAGACGGCTGGCGCATGCCCGGCCCCTTCGATATTACCGAGGATGAGGTTACGATCTCCATCGATCCGAGGAAACTGTAAGATACATTGAAAAAGCATCCACCCGCTAAGCGGGTGGTTTTTCACATGCGGGCATAGCCCTCTGTTCCTCGCTTACACGTAAAACGTGTAATAAAA
>CADBPG010000202.1 GCA_902796435.1 uncultured Eubacteriales bacterium
ACTTGCTTTGATTCTATGTGACATGAAAAACTCCCTTCATGAAGACAGTTTGTTTTTCACTGTCTCTCATAAAGGGAGCATATCAATTTCGGGTACAGCCGTTGTTTTGTTTAGAAAACGATTAAGCTTTATAAGAACTCTTCAGAGAAACGATCCGGTTGACGACCAGTTTGTCCTCAGTGGAATCCTTAGGATCGGTGATGAAATAACCGTTGCGGACGAACTGGAAACGGGTGCCCAGAGCTTCATCGCGGATGGAAGCTTCGATGAGGGCGTTCTCCATGATGGTGACAGAATCCGGGTTCTGCTCGTATTCACCGGTCTCCTCGTTCAGTTCGAAAAGATGGTCGTACAGACGCACGGTGGCAGGGACAGCCGTTGAAGCGCCGACCCAGTGGATGGTGCCTTTGACTTTGCGGCCGGTAAAGCCGGATCCGCTGCGGGTCTCAGGATCGTAGGTGCAGTTCAGCTGGACGATATTGCCCTCCTCGTCCTTGACGACTTCCTGGCAGGTCACGAAATAGGAATTCATGAAACGGACTTCGCGGCCGGGCGCCAGACGGAAGAACTTCTTTTCAGGCTCTTCCATGAAATCGCTACGCTCGATATAAAGCTCGCGCTCAAAAGCAACTTTTCTGGTACCTAAGGATTCATTCTCCGGATTGTTGACTGTTTCGAAGTACTCGATCTGACCTTCCGGATAGTTGGTGATGACCACCTTGATGGGATCCAGGACCGCCATGATGCGCTTGTTGCCCATCTTCAGGTCCTCACGGACACAGTGCTCCAGATAGGAATAATCGATGGTGGCACCACGGGATTTGGCAACACCGGTGCTGGTGATGAATTCCTTTATGGCTTCCGGGGTGTAGCCGCGCTTACGCAGACCGGCCAGCGTGGGCATACGCGGATCATCCCAACCGTCGACCACACCGTTCTCGACCAATGCGCGCAGCTTGCGCTTACTGGTCACGATATTGGTGATCTCCATACGGGAGAACTCGATCTGACGCGGCGGATTCGTGAACTGTCCTACCTGCTCGACGAACCAGTTGTACAGCGGACGATGATCCTCGAATTCGAAGCTGCACAGAGAATGGGTGACACCTTCGAGAGCATCAGAGATGGGATGGGCATAGTCATACATCGGATAGATGCACCACTTGTTGCCCGTGCGGTGATGTGTCGCATAGGTGATGCGGTACATGGCAGGGTCACGCATGTTGATGTTCGGAGAGGCCATGTCGATTTTGGCACGCAGGACCTTCTCCCCTTCTTTGAACTCACCATTCTTCATGCGCTCGAACAGGTCCATGTTCTCTTCCGGTGTACGGTCGCGGTAGGGACTGTTCTTGCCCGGCTCCGTCAAGGTGCCGCGATACTCGCGCATTTCTTCCTGGGACAGGTCATCCACATAGGCAAGGCCCTTCTGGATGAAGATCTTCGCGAATTCGTACAGCTTGTCGTAATAGTCGGAAGCATAGTATAAATGATCCCAGTCGAACCCCATCCAGTGGATATCGTCCATGATGGAATCCACATATTCGGTGTCCTCTTTGGTGGGATTGGTATCATCGAAACGCAGGTTGCACTTACCGCCGTATTTTGCTGCGGTAGCGAAATCCACAAACATCGCCTTGATATGGCCGATGTGCATATATCCGTTCGGTTCGGGCGGGAAACGGGTCTGTACGTGGTCGTAGACGCCCTCAGACAGGTCTTTATTTATCTCACGCTCGATAAAGTTTTCGGCTTCTGGCAGATTCATTTGATTTCTCCCTCTTGGTTATTGAAGTATTCATGTTATTATACCTAATCATCAGTTAAAATGCAATAGGTGCAAAGTCCACATAACGCTTGCTTTTTAAACTTGTTTACACTATAATATTATACATGTTGACAACAATAAGGAGATTTAACCACCATGAGTGAAACCCAGAAACGTATTCTTACCGGAGACCGTACCACAGGCAAGCTGCATCTTGGCCATTATGTAGGCAGTCTGCAGAACCGTGTCGCTCTTCAGTACGATTATGATACCTTTATTCTTTTGGCCGATGTACAGGCTCTGACGACCCATTTCGAGCATCCGGAACTCATCCACGGCAGCATCCTGGACGTGGCGATCGATAACCTCTCTGTAGGTCTGGATCCGGAACGAGTCACGGTCTTCCAGCAGTCGCAGATCAAGGCCATCGCGGAAATGACCATCTTCTACTCCATGCTCATCTCCGTCAATACCCTGCGCCACAACCCCACCATCAAAACTGAAGCCGCCAACTATGGTTACAGTGATTTAAGCTACGGTTTCCTTGGCTACCCGGTCTCCCAGGCCGCGGACATCACCTTCTGTAAGGCAGAACTGGTACCTGTGGGTGAAGACCAGCTGCCCCACATGGAAGTGGCCCGCAAGCTGGTCCGCCGTTTCAACGACCAGTATAAGACCAGCATCCTGGTCGAGCCCTACGCAAAGCTTTCCGAAACGCCCCGCCTGCCGGGTCTGGACGGAAACGCGAAGATGGGCAAATCCCTGGGCAATGCCATCTACCTGTCCGACGATGCCGATACCGTTGCGAAGAAGGTACGCTCCGCTGTCACCGACACCAACCGGATCTCTGTGAAGATCCCGGGCAACCCGGACGTCTGCATGGTCAGCAAATACCACAAGGTCTTCAACGTGGACGAGCATGAAAACATCTGCTCCATGTGCAAAAACGCGGAGATCGGCTGTGTCGCCTGCAAGAAGCTACTGACCGAAAAACTGAACAATCTCATGGATCCCTTCCGGGAAAAGCGCGCCTACTACGAAGCGCATATCGATGAGGTGCAGGATATCATCAACACCGGCAGCCGCAAGGCCAACGAGATCGGTAACGAGACCGTGGGCCAGATGCGTGAGGCCATGAGTATTCTCATTTGATCTTTCTTCCCCGGCCGGTCCATCCGGCCGGTTTTTTCTAAGGAGTTTATCATGAAGATCTCTGCCATCCTTTCTGAAAAGAAACCCACATTGTCTTTCGAAGTCTTCCCTCCGAAAACAAGTGATTCACTGGAATCTGTCACAAAAGCTGTGGATAAGATCGCAGCCCTCCACCCCTCTTTCATGAGCGTGACCTATGGTGCCGGCGGTGGTACCAGTCTGTATACGGCCGATATCTCCCGGTCCATCCAGGATGATTGGCAGGTGCCCTCCCTGGCGCACCTGACCTGCATCACCTCCACCAAAAAGACGATTCATGACCAACTGGACCTGCTGAAAAGGAACCGGATCGAGAACATCATGGCCCTGCGGGGTGATTTTCCTGCGGACTTCGATACTTCAGCGCCGCGGGACTATCATTATGCCAGTGAGCTGATCCACGACATCAAGGCTTATGATCCCTCCTTCTGCATCGGCGCTGCCTGCTATCCGGAAGGCCATGTCGAGAACGAACACAAGTCCGATGACATCCGCTTTTTGAAGGAAAAGGTCGATGCCGGCGTGGATTTCCTGACCACCCAGATGTTCTTCGATAACAACATCCTCTACAATTTCTTGTATCGTGCCCGGGAGGCCGGGATCCGGGTGCCGGTGCTGGCGGGCATCATGCCCATCACGCAGAAACGGCAGTTGGAACGGGCCAGACTCATGTCCGGCACCTATGTGCCCACGCGATTCCTGGCGATCGTGGACCGTTTTGGAGACAATCCGAAGGCCATGCGCCAGGCCGGTATCGCCTATGCCACTGACCAGATCATCGACCTGATCGCCAATGGTGTGGAACACATCCATGTGTATACCATGAACAAGCCTTTGGTGGCCGCCGCGATCTGCCAGAACCTGTCGGAGATCCTTTCATGATCCAGACATCAGACCGGGAGATCTGGCGCTACCTCGGTTACCGTGGCATCGAGCCGGATTCTAAGGTACAAGCAGTCATCGATGAAGTCCTGAAAGAACTAGAGCGTCTCGTCCGGCACGGGTATCAGTATCGTATGGAACCCTTCTCTACAGAATCTGAGAATATTTTGCATCTGGGGCCGATCACGGTACAGTCCACTGACCTTGCCAAGACCCTGCGGGGCTGCTCCCATGTGATCCTGATCGGCGCCACGCTGGGCGCTGCACCGGACCAGTTGATCCGGCGCTATGAAAAGACTGATATGCTGCGGGCTTCCATCGCTCAGGCAGCCTCTGCTGCCATGATCGAAGCCTACTTGGATGATGTACAGGAGGACTTAAGCCGGACCTATCAGACACAGGGCCTGTATATGCGGCCAAGGTTTTCTCCCGGATACGGGGATCTTTCCCTCACCATCCAGAAGGATATGCTGGCGGTGTTGGAAATGCCCAAACGCCTGGGTGTTACCTTGACCGATGGTCTGCTGATGGTCCCTTCCAAATCCATCACTGCTATCATTGGCCTGGCCTCTGCCCCGGTTTCCTGTACGTCTGTATCATGCGCACTTTGCGGAAAAGAAAACTGTGCTTATCGAAAGGAGTGACACTCCATGACGATCCTTGAATCAATGCAGGAACGCCTCTTGTTTGCTGACGGAGGCATGGGATCGCTGCTGCAGTCCCGTGGACTGGAACCCGGCAAGATCGGGGACCTTTGGAACATCGATCGTCCGGAGGACGTCATCGAGATCCAGTCCGAATACCTGGCAGCCGGTTCGGATATCCTGACCGCGAACACTTTCAATACCAACCAGCTGAAGTTTCCGGAAGACGGGACCTATTCTGTAGAAAACATCATCACGGCCGCAATCCGTAACGCCAGAGTGGCCATGGAACGGGTCCCTTCCGACCGTGCACGGTATGTGGCGCTGGACATCGGGCCTACAGGCAAGCTTTTGCAGCCTTTGGGCGACCTTTCCTTTTACGATGCCTATGCCATCTTTGCACGTAATGTACGCGCTGGTGTCAAGGCCGGTGCCGATCTGGTCCTGATCGAGACCATGAATGACACCTACGAGATCAAAGCCGCGGTACTGGCAGCCAAGGAGAACTCGAATCTGCCCGTATTTGTTACGGTGACCTTTGATGAAAATGGTCAGCTCCTGACAGGTTGTGATATCAAGGGTGTCATTGCCATGCTTGAAGGCCTGCGGGTCGATGCCATCGGTATGAACTGTGGCCTTGGCCCTGTGCAGATGCAGCCCTTGCTGGATACCTTCCTGCGGTACACTTCTCTTCCGGTCATCATGAACCCGAATGCCGGCCTGCCCCGCACAGAGAATGGTCAGACGGTATATGATATCGACATCGAGACCTATACCCGGGAAATGGAACAGATGGTGCGCAAGGGCATTCGCGTTGCCGGCGGTTGCTGCGGCACTACACCTGCCTACATTGCTTCCCTGACACGCACATGCAGGCCCTTGTCCACACCTATGCATCTGGAACCGAAACAGGACACCATCGTCTCCTCCTACGCCAAAAGCGTTGTGATCAGTGATGATCCTGTGATCATCGGTGAGCGCATCAACCCCACGGGCAAGAAGAAACTGAAGGCAGCCCTGAAGGATCGGGACATGAGCTATATCCTGAACGAGGCTGTGCGTCAGCAGCAGTCCGGTGCCCATATCCTGGATGTGAACGTGGGTCTGCCGGGTATCGATGAAGTTGCACTGCTGAAGGCTGTCATGATGGAGGTACAATCGGTCAGCGATCTGCCCCTGCAGCTGGATACTTCAAATCCGGAAGCCATGGAACAGGCCCTGCGCTATTACAACGGAAAACCGATGATCAACTCCGTCAGCGGCAAGGTCGAGACTATGGAAAAGATCTTCCCACTGGTGCAGAAATATGGTGGAACCGTGGTGTGTCTGTGCCTGGATGATGCGGGTATTCCGCAGACTGCAGACGAACGGGTCGCCATCGCGCGGAAGATCAGAGACACCGCTGCAACCTGCGGGATCCCGGCCAAGGACCTGATCATCGATGGTCTGGCCATGACCATTTCTGCCAACAGCCAGTCAGCCCTGGTCACCCTGGAAACGATCCGCCGGGTGCACGAGGATCTGCACATGCATACGATCCTGGGTGTATCCAACATTTCCTTTGGTCTGCCCGCCCGGGAAAACATCAACAGTCATTTCCTGACGATGGCCATGCAGAACGGTCTGTCCGCCGCCATCATCAATCCTGGTTCCGAAGCCATGATGACATCCTACTATGCTTTCCGCGCTTTGGCCGGCCTGGATGACAACAGCATGGACTATATCAAGCAATTTGCGGATGCGGCCCCTGCTTCCAAGCTCAAGGTGGTCTCCTCCGATGTTTCCCTCTCCGAAGCGATCCGCAATGGACTGAAGGAAGCCGCGGCGCAGGCTGCCAGGAAAGCATTGACGGAACTGGAACCTTTGACGATCATCGACAATGACCTGATCCCAGCTCTCAACCAGGTGGGAGAAGCCTTCGAAAAGAAAACCCTGTTTCTGCCCCAGCTGCTCATGAGTGCGGACGCGGCCAAGGCCGCTTTCGATGAGATCCGGTCCTTCGTCAAGGCCCAGGGTACGCCCCAGGAATCCAAAGGTACCATCGTTATTGCCACGGTTAAGGACGATATCCACGATATCGGGAAGAACATCGTACGTACACTTCTGGAAAACTACGGATATGATGTGATCGACTTAGGTCGTGATGTGCCTCCGGAAACCATCCTTCAGGCAGTGCAGGAACATAACGCACGGCTCTGTGGACTCAGCGCTTTGATGACGACCACGGTACCGCATATGGAGGAAACCATCCGTCTGCTGCATGAAAAAGCCCCCTACTGCAAGATCATGGTAGGAGGCGCGGTATTGACACAGGAGTATGCGGATGAGATCCACGCGGACTTTTATGGGAAGGACGCCATGGCCAGTGTCCGCTACGCTGAGACAGTATTCAACCAGTAATCAAAAAAACTCTGAAAGATCAGAAGATCTTCCAGAGTTTTCTTTTTATGAGAGTTTTGTGCCGCATTTCGAACAGAACAAGGCATCCTTGTCGACCTTGGCACCGCAGTTCGGGCAGAAGCCCCCTTCTGCAGGCTGCTGGTTGAACAATGAACCTGCCTGTCCCATCATCTGTCCGGCCATCTGCATACCGGCCATCATACCGACCATGTCTGACGCGACCGCTCCAGCACTGCTGGTACCGCCGCCCTGAGCCATGGAATCGATCATCTGGACCTGCTGGTACTGTGTCATGTCACCCACCATGGAGGCAGCGGCCACATCATTGATACGGTCCTGGATCTCCTTCGGATAACTGAAGTTCTGGATGTAGAACCCGGTGACACTCATACCGATCTTATGCAATTCCATGTCCAGATCGGTCCGGACTGCTTCACAGATCGCCTGGCTGTTGGCCTGCAGATTGAACATATCCTTGCCTTCACGTACGATGGCGCTGACCAGATACTGGTTCAGGATGCTGCTCATACGCTCTTCAAGGTCTGCAACACGGTAGATATCCCGGACGCCTGCGATCTGATCGATCATGGCTACATAGTCACTGACTTTGACGACACAGGTGCCGTAGCAACGGATCGGAAGGCCGCCCGGCAGATTGGCCGCCGGAATATTGATGGCTCCGTTCGTGCCCCATTTGATCGTAAATTCCTTGGTATTGACATAGAGCACTTCTGCTCTGAGGCCAGTCTTAAAACCGAATTTAAAGCCCTTTAAGGTGCTCAGGAAGGGAATGATGTCGGAATTGATCTCGAAGTTGCCTTCATCACGGAAGACACCTTCGATCCTTCCATTGTACATAAAGACCGCATCCTGACCCGGGCGGATGATCAAACGGCTGTCCCGCTTCAATTCAGCGTTGTGCCATTTCCAAAAGATCACATCGTCACGGTATTCTGTCCATTCGACGATGTTGGCAAGCTGCCCTGAGAAGATACCCATCTTACTTGCCCATGCGCGCCTTCAGCGCTGCCAGCTCATCCTCGACCTCAACAGAAGGAGCTTCGTCATATTTCTTCATCAGATCATTGACGGAACCTTCCGCCGCATTGAGCTCTGCCATAGCGTTCGCGGTATCGAGCATGTTGTCGACCTTCGCCTCCATGCGCTCGAACTCGCTCATGCCAGCCTTGGTCTTGTCGACGCTGGAAGAGATCTCGTTGATCTTCTCCTGGGTCTTGGCGACAGCCAGCTTCGCCTTGATGGCATCACGACGGGCATACATGTCCTGGATCTCCTGGGTCAGATGATCATGCATAGCCTTCATCTTGTTGGAGTTTTCATGAGCGGCGTCATATGCTGCCTTCAGAGACTCGACCTGCTCTGCCTTGCGCTGTTTCTGCTGCAGGAAAGATCTTGCATCATCATCGTTACCGGCAAGAACAGCCTTTTCCGCATAAGCCTGCAGTTTTGCGACCTCATCGACCGCCTCATCATAAACGCGCTGAGCACGGGCTTCCTCAGCCATGATACCCGCAGTTTCGGCCTTGACTTTGCCAAGATCATCCTGCAGATCACGTAAGATCTGGTCAACCATTTTTTCCGGATCTTCCGCTTTATCTAACAGTGCGTTCAGATTTGCTTCCATAATTGCTTTGAACCGAGCTAAGATTCCCATGAGAGTAAAGCCTCCTTTATAGGTATTTTATAGTATTATAGCATATTCACAACACGTTTTCAACAATGATTCGTTTGATTAAAGATCAAGACCGTTCAATATGTCGGAAAAATCGAATGTGGCGAAATAATCTTTGGGCGTCTCCGCGCGGCGGATCATCTGAACGGATCCATCCTCATGCAGCAGAAGCTCTGCGGAGCGCAGCTTGCCATTGTAATTGTATCCCATGGAGAATCCATGGGCGCCGGTATCATGGATGATCAGAAGATCACCGATCTCGATCTCCGGCAGGGGCCTGTCGATGGCGAACTTGTCATTGTTTTCGCACAGGGAGCCTGTAACGTCATATACGTGGTCGCAGGGCTGATCCTCCTTGCCGGCGACAGTGATGTGATGATAAGCACCGTACATGGCCGGACGCATCAGGTTGACCGCACAGGCATCGACACCGATATATTCCTTATGGGTATGCTTTTCATGGATCACCCGGGTGATCAGGTGACCATAAGGCGCCAGCATGAAGCGGCCCAGTTCTGTGTAGATCTTGACATCGGTAAGACCGCAAGGTACAAGGATCTGCTCATATTGCGCACGCACACCGGCTCCGATGGCCATGATATCGTTCTCTTCCTGGTCCGGCCGGTACGGGATGCCGATACCGCCGGAAAGATTGATGAACTCTACCCGGATGCCCGTTTCTTTCAGGATACGGGCAGCCAGTTTGAACAGCTCGCCTGCCAATGTGGGATAATATTCATTGGTGACTGTATTGCTGGCCAGGAACGCGTGCAGACCAAAATGACGCGCGCCTTTCTGCTGCAGGATCCGGAAGGCTTCCAGGATCTGCGGCTCGGTCATACCATATTTGGCCTGGCCCGGGTTGTCCATGATCTGGTTATGGATCTCGAAATTGCCTCCGGGATTGAACCGGCAGCAGATGGTCTCAGGAATAGATCCGGCGGCTTGTTCCAGCATTTCGATATGGGTGATATCATCCAGATTGATCACCGCGCCGATCTTCGCCGCGTAACTAAACTCCTCCGCCGGCGTATCGTTCGAGGAGAACATGATGTGGTCCCCTGGAAAATTCAGAGCCTTGGACATCATCAATTCTGTCATGGAAGAACAGTCGGTCCCACAGTCATACTCCTTGAGGATATTCAGGATATAAGGATTGGGTGTTGCCTTTACCGCGAAATATTCACGAAAGCCCGGATTCCAGGCAAATGCCTGCTTCAAACGCTCGGCGTTTTTCCGGATCCCTGCCTCGTCATAAATATGAAAGGGTGTCGGGTACTGTTGGGTGATGGTTTCGAGTTGTTCTTTGGTTACAAAAGGTCTTTTCTTCATTACAGGCCTCCTTACTGCTTTTAATTCATGATACACCCTTTGCAAATGATTGTCCATGTATTATAATCAATTCGATGCAAACTTATAATCGGGAGAAAACGATCTTATGAGAA
>CADBPG010000203.1 GCA_902796435.1 uncultured Eubacteriales bacterium
CACCTTTGGACAACTCCTGGATGAGCAGGAACTCTTGATTCGGCGTCTTGCCCTGCAGGACACATATTACTTTGGATCCCATCCTTCAAATATCCTGCCGATGCAGGCACGCCTGCCGCAACATAAGCAGGAGATGCTGGAGGCTGTAGGGCAGATGCCCGAACACTTAGGAGCCCGTCTGGATCAATATCCGACACGGGGCGGAGAAGGTTCGATCATCGACCGATAATAAAGAAAAACTGAACGCGATCCTGGAAGCTGGTACCTACGCCGCGACCGGCATGGGCAACCTGATCCTTGGTTACGCGGCCGCACCGGCAGCCACCCCCGCACCGCGGAAAGAAAACTATATTTACAGGGTTTGATCTGTTGAATTAAGGGGATCCCGTATTTCGGGATCTCCTTTATTTATTCAGCTTGGATGCTCCTTGTGTCAAATCGTCATAAAGAAGCAAAAGACTCTTGAAAAGTTGAGGAAGTGGTGGTATCTTACTATTAGTTAGATATAACTAACTAACGTTCAAGAATTTGATAAAACATGGAGGATAAAGATGGGACTCTTTAAGAATTACGTGAGCCAGACACGGAAGCCGGAGGGCATTCTCGGAAAAATGATGCTGCAGGGAATGAACTCCGGACATGCCAAAATGGCTGACTGGGGCATGAGCCATCTGCGAAATTTAGAACCGGAAAGTATCGTCGATCTCAGCGCTCGCGGCGTGGCTCTGCACACTTTGATAAAAAACAAGGATTCCGAAAGCCAGATGTACTCTGGCATCCGGGACCCTTTTCAGTTAGAGATCATCAATGGCCTAACTGTTTATTCTTGATCTTGTCATACCCCAGCTTCTCAAGGATCTTCTCGACATTGATATACTCGGGGAAACAATCCTGAAACGACATGTACGACTCGCCCTGGCAGATGATGCAGTCCCAGAGCATGATGCCCAGATGATAACCGCACAAGGCAATGTCCATGCAGGATTCAAGATCCGCCCCGGAAGGCTTCAGACTGCCGGGATACGGATGGTTGTGGGCCACGATCACGTACCTGGCGTTGGACAGGATCGCGGATTTGAACACATCCGCCGGCCTGGCAGGAGCTGACCACGGTGACCCAAGCCCGACCATGCACATGTTGAGCGGGATCAGTTCCGTGTCAAAATTGATGACGATCATACATTCCTGGGTCAGATTGCTGATCTGCTTGAGGCAGACTTCAATGGCCTCTTCTTTAGAGTTGACCGGAGTTTCACTGAGAAGGCTGGGCTTTTCGACCATCTGGATCATGACTTCGTTCATACGGGTTCCTTTCCTTTCGGTTGCATTGTGGATTTTAGCTTACCATACACTATGGACGTTGTATTTTTCGCGGGGTTGCTCGTCTGTATAAGGCAAGTCAGGGTAGAGCAAATGATATCCATAGGCATCGGTAGATAGTTGATCGGTGCCAAGAAACTGGCTCGCCCAGAGATCTCTATGATAATCAGTATAAATATGGCCACCCGCAACGATTTCTTTGATATAGTCTTCTGGTAGATGCAAACGGCGCATGGATGCAATAACCTCTTGTTCATATTCTTTGTAAGAAATCATAATACTCCTTTCTTCTTGTGTAATTGAGGCCAGTTTTCCAGCCTATGGCTCTATTGTAGACTTTCAGTAAGAAAAAATTTGGACAACGAGATATTTCGCGATATCGAAATTCGCCATCGAGATTCAAAGTGGTCGAAAGCAAAACAGGTAACGGCAAAAGCATAAGGACAATAAAAAAGAGAAGCCGGCGGGATATACTGCTGGCTTCTTCGTTTGCAAATGAGAGTTCTCTCTTTTCTATCACTCCACGATCTTCTCATAGAAGGCGTCGACCTGTATCTGCATCATGGGATCCGGTGCGTCGACCGCAGGTTCGGACTTGTCACGGAACCACATGCTGTTTTTCAAGTCTTCACTCATGGGCAGCCATGTGGGCATCGGCGTGCCGTCCGCGTCTGCACCGTTCGGATCGCCGGTCTTGACGAAGTTTGCCCAGTAATTGCACATCTGGCGGGCCAGGTCATAATGCTTGCCGACGAAGGGGCGCCAGCACTTGGCCAGGGTCTCGAAGAAGAACCAGAGGTCGACCGAGTGGAAGGTGCCGGGATCGTCCCAGCCGGGGATCTCAGCGTCGAATACGCCATAGTAGACCGGTTTGCCCTCTGGCAGCTGGTGCATTGCATGTGCCAAGGCGCGGGCCGAGATTTCCAGACCGCTGACCGTGGCTTTCTGTAAAGCCTCGTCCAGGTCATCTCCACACAGAGCCAGGAAGGCATCGGCACGCGGGCCGAAGGCTTTCTGCATCTGGGCACGGAAGTCATCCATGGTCTCGGCCGATACTTCGGTCTTGAACTCATCAGACGTGCGGGTGATCAGGATCGGGACCTGAAGAGCCCGGCCGGTATAGATCACTTTGGTCGGGTTTTCCAGTAAGAACTTGCCATCCGGCACGGTACCGAAGAACCAGCCTCTGCAGGCATCCCTGAGGGTATTCGCATCGATGGCACGGGCTTCTTCCAACGTGGTAACGCCTAGTTTTTCAAAGAATTCCACGCCTCTTTGCTCTGCATCCGCCAGGCTGGGGGAGGGGAATTCTCTGCCATAGACACCGCCAAACATGCCGCTTTCGATGATCGCATGCTGGAACAGGCCTTCATTCTGCGGAGAAGCCAGCTGTGCGCAGACACTGCCGCCGCCGGCAGACTGACCGCCGATGGTGATATTGTCCGGATCACCGCCGAAGGCCTGGATGTTGCGTTTGACCCAGCGCGTAGCCGCCTGCTGATCCAGATGACCAAAGTTGGTGGGTGCATCCGGCTGTTCTTTTGTCAGCTGCGGGTGGGCCAGAAAACCGAATACATTGACACGATAATTGATGGTGACGACCACGATGCCGCGGCGTGCCAGGCGCTCTCCATCAAACTCCATCTCCGAAGGATAGCCGACCTGCAGGCCTCCGCCAAAGTACCAGACAAAGACCGGCAGCTTCTCATCTGCAGTTTTTGCCGGCGTCCAGACGTTCAGATACAGGCAGTCCTCTCCCATCGGCACTTCCGGGTCCACATGCCACTCACGCATGTAGATGTTTTCTTTTCCGACACCGGGGACTTCCTGCATGGCGATGGGGCCGAACTCGGCGCATAAGCGCTCACCCTCCCAGGGAACGACCGGCTGCGGTGCCCGCCAACGGTTCTCACCCACGGGCGGAGCAGCAAAAGGAATACCTTTAAATGCCGTAATGCGCGGATCCGCCGCCGGGATCCCGCGCACAAGACCGCCTTCAACATACGCTTTTCTGATCATGGCTTTCTCCTTTCTCATTTGCAGGACCCTGGCGGTAGATTATGTTTCTGGATTCATCTCTGCCTGTGTTCTGACTAAAATTATTTCCGTTCAAAC
>CADBPG010000204.1 GCA_902796435.1 uncultured Eubacteriales bacterium
CTCCATCAGAGCGTCCCGGTTGATGTGGGTGACATAGCGGATCAGCGGGGCGTTGGGATCCTCGGCATAGCGCAGGTCCGGCTCCGGCACGGGAGCGTGGATCAAGCAGGAGGTCATGAAACGGTCGTGGTCGTTTAAAAGCCAGGCGACAGTGGTCACGTCCCAGATGACGCGGCTCCAGGGACGGCCCTTTGCGTAGGATTCCGCGGCTTCCACCGTATGCTGCACCAGATAGTCGCAGAGGGGATTTTTGCCCGCCAGCCAGTAGTTGAGCTCCGGCCCTGTGGTGTGGAACGTATCCACCACGCCGCGGCAGGGCAGCTGTACGAAGGGAATGCCGCTGAGCATGACTACCCGGGCGGCTGCGATGTCCTGCATCATGTTGAATTCTCCTGCACCGTAGGACAGGGCGTGGCCGCCCAGCCAGACCACGACACAGGTCTCCCGCATCGTCGGCTCCATGAGCAGAGCGGAGGCCACGTTGGTGATGGCGCCGATGGCCACGATGTACAGGGGATGCTCGGCGGAATAGGCGCGGGAGGTCTCTGCCAGAAAGAGGGCAGCTTCTGAAGGAACAGGCGTCTGCTCATCCAGAAGATAACGGTCGGAGCCGCGGAAAGTCTTTTCTTTCAGATCCGGCCGGTGCAAGAGATCCAGAAGGTGCAGGATCTCCTGGTAACTTTTTTCCATACCGTCTGCTGGAGAGGTACTGTTTTCGTTGAAAAACGGGGCTGCCGTGAAGCCCACGACATGCAGTTTTTCTTCAGACCGGACCAGATAGGACAGGGCGAACTGGTCATCGATCTCGTTGTAGGTGTCGGTATCCAGGATCACGTCGACCGGACCGGTGGGAACATTGAGGTTGCGCATGGCTCATGCCTCCTTTACAGCGTTCGCTTACAATTTGGCCCCATTGTAGCATCAATCACAAAGAACATCAATGAAATCTATTGGAGGCCTGGGGATTCTGTGCTATGATAGAGAAAAGTCCGTAAGCAAAGGAATGAGCTTGTGATGAAGATCCTTAATTTTGGATCCATGAATCTGGATCATGTATATCAGGTGCCGCATTTCTCCCAGCCGGGTGAGTCACTGAGCGTGACGGAGCTTGCGACCGGTCCCGGCGGCAAAGGGCTAAACCAGTCCATTGCCATGGCCAGAGCCGGAGCCACTGTTTTCCAGGGCGGCTGCTTAGGTGCAGGAGGCGAACGGCTGAAGACCCTTCTGGAAGAAAACGGCGTGGATACGAGCCTTCTATGGCCTGTTGATGAGGCCCAGGGGCACGCGATCATCCAGGTCGCCCCGGATGGTGAGAACAGTATCCTGTACTATGGCGGCTCCAACCGCTGCGTGACGGAGGCGCAGATCGAACAGACCCTGGCACCCTGCACCCAGGGGGATCTTCTGGTGCTCCAGAACGAGATCGTCCTGCTGGCTGAGATCATCGAACAGGCCTATGCCAAGGGCCTGACCATCCTTTTGAACCCGTCGCCCTTTGATGAGGAACTTGCCAAGGTCGATTTCGGCAAACTGGACTGGCTCATCATCAACGAACTGGAAGCGGGCTTCCTGACAGGCACCCAGGATCCGGACCAGGCATGGGAAGTCCTGCATGACAGGTACCCCAGGCTCAGTGTGGTGATCACCTTAGGAAGCGCCGGAAGCCGGGCGTACCGGGTCTTGGCGGATCAGGTGGAGCAGGTGCAGCAGCCGGTGTTCCCGGTACAGGCGGTGGATACCACCGGCGCTGGGGATACTTTCACCGGATATTTCGCGGCTGGCCTGGTGCGCGGGGATACGCTTCGGCAATGTATGGAGAAGGCAGCCATGGCGGCGGCCATCAGCGTGACCCGGCCGGGGGCGGCCTCTTCGGTGCCCACCCTCGCTGAGGTCGAAGCGCAACAGAAGATCTGATATATAAAAGTGCTCAGACAGCCATCAAGGCGTTGCCTGAGCACTTTTGTGGTATGCGCGCCATGGGCGCGCTCTAACGGGTGAAAGTCCCGAACACGCCCAGGTAGTGGGAAGTGTATAGCTGAACAGCA
>CADBPG010000205.1 GCA_902796435.1 uncultured Eubacteriales bacterium
AACATTCGCACCGTCAAGGCGATTGTTGACGGTACACCTAAGACTCTTCATGTATGTGCCAACTGTCTGAAATCGAATAAAATCACCAGAGCGTGATGCGATTTTCAAAGGCTCAAGTGTACAACAAAATGGTACCAGAAGCAATTCTGGTACCATTTTTCTTTTTGTCTAAAATTCAGTCCCGGGTACGGAGCACCAGCAGATAGCCTGCCTGTAAGGACACAAGGCCCTCCTCCGCATCCAGTTCATTGCTGATGCCTAAAGAAACACCAGGCTCCAGCACCCCATCCTGCAGCGGATACTGGAAACCCTCCAGGGTCACGCCCTGGGCGCTGCCGAAGACCGGCAGCAGGGATACGAAGGGCCAGGCCGGATCCTTGGCAAGGGTCAGCCGGGCCGGCCCCTTCAGAAGGCGGATCTGGTCATGCCCATCCTGGATCACGCAGTCGATGCCCTGATCGGCCGGCTGCTTCAGCAGGAACAGGTTCGCCAGGGTGTGGTCCAGACGCGTGCCTGTACCGCCCAGGATCAGGATCTGGCCGCCGGTGCCCGCTTCCTGCATAGCCTCGAAAAGGGCCAGCTCCGTGTCGGTATAATCCTTATGTGTGGGGAACACAGTCTCCGGCAGATGCTGCCCGCGCGCCTGGTCCAGCGCCTGGGGATCGATAGAATCAAAATCACCCAGGATGCGGTCGAAAGGGATCCCGGTTTGCAGTGCGTTTTCAATGCCCTTATCGGCCGCGATGGTGAGATCCGGAGCAAATGCCAGCGCGCTCTGCCTGGCCTCCGCATCCACCGTGCCGCCGGTGATGATCAAGACTTTCATTCGTACCTGTGCTCCTCGTTATCTTCTTTGATCTTCTGGTACAATGCCGTGTAGTTCTCATACCGGAGCCTGGAGATCTTTCCTGTGGAAACAGCGGCCCGAACCGCGCAGTCCGGCTCTGTCACATGGCTGCAGCCCCGGAACCGACACTCTTCCCGGAAGCCTTCGAATTCCGGATAGTAGCGTTCCAGTTCCTGATACTTCAGATGCCCCAGGTACAGGAAGGTGAACCCGGGCGTATCCGCCGCGAACCCTCCGTCCGGCAACGGGATCAAACGGGCATGGCGGGTGGTATTCTTGCCCCGCTGGATCTTCTCACTCAAGGTGCCGATCTTCTGATCCGCTCCAGGCACCAGGCTGTTCATCAATGAGGATTTCCCCACGCCTGAGGGGCCGGCAAACAGGTTGATCCTGCCGGTCAGTTGGGCGCGTACCTCATCCAGCCCTTCTCCGGTCAGCGTACTGGCCGTAAGCACCGTGAAGCCCGCTTTTCGATACTCCGCAAGCACTTCGCGGATCGGGTCATCCTCCTGGACCAGGTCCCACTTATTGCAGCACAGGACAGGATGGATGTTCTGCTCCAGGGTCTGGGCCAGAAAACGGTCCAGCAAGGGCAGATTGGGCTCCGGCGTATGGGCCGCGATGACCAGGATCGCCTGGTCGGCGTTCGCCACCGGTGGGCGTACCAGCATGCTGGTACGGGGCAGCACCTCTTCCAGATAAAGCTTGTCCGAATACAGGACCCTGTCCCCGATCACGGGCGTGATCCCCTGTTTACGGAAAGAGCCGCGCGCCTTACAGCGCACGGTCCCTTCGTTGGTCCAGACGTCATAAAAGCTGCTGACGCCGGAAATAATGATTCCTTCTTTCATAGCCGGTCAGTTGATGTCACGAACAAAAACTTCTGTTCCATCCAGATATACACGGATCTTGACCGTACCATCCGGATAAGAGACCGACATACCACCATCCGCGAAATCATCGTGGGTGATCATCTGATCGAACAGTCCGGAGGAATTTCCGTTGGAGTCGATGGCATTGATGCTCAGGCGGCCTTCTTCTTTATCAGCCGGCAATGGATCACTGATGAACAGGCTGCCATTTGCCTGGTCTTCCTCGATCTCTTCATCCGGCGTACCCTGGCTGATGGTCACGTTGACAGCGGTTCCTTCCGTGACCAGGCTTTTTGCATCCAGATCCTGTGCGATGACCTGGCCCGCAGGCACAGTGTCATGATAGGAAAGGGAAACCTCGCCCAAAGTCAGGTTCTCTGCCTTCAGCGCCTGGGAGGCCTCCTCCCGCGTCATGCCGCGCAGATCCGGGACCTCAACGCCCTCGTTTTCACCGCCCAGGCTGACGATCAGCTTCAAAACGGTACTATCGGTGATCGCGGTACCCTCTTCCGGCTCCTGACCGATGATGTAGCCCATCTCGACCGTCTCGCTGACCTGGGTCTCCACCTCGTAGGGGATGCCCAGTTCCACCAGATTGTTGACCACATCCGCGTAGGTCATGTCAGAGCAGTCCGGTACACGGGTCACATCATAATGGCCCGCACTCAGAACGACGGTGATCGTCGCGCCGGGTTCAGCCTTGGTGCCCGCGACAGGGGTCTGTTCGTAGATCTTGCCCTTTTCATATTCATCATTATATCGCTGGGCCTCGATGACCAGATTGTAACCAGAGGAAGTGACCTTTTCCTCCGCCTCTGCCTCTGTGTAACCGATCAGACTGGGTACAGAGACCAGGCCCTTGTCATCATTGAGATAGAATTTCAGCAGGAGTCCGACGATAGCGGCCAGCGCCAGAAGCGCTGCCGTGATACCGATCCAGAATCCGACACGGCGTACCGGCTCTTCGTCCTCGTCTTCATCCTCATCATCGTCCTCATCAGGATCGAACCGACGGGCCGGCTTCTGCACCTTGATCTGCTGCGGTGCCTGTGCCGGAGCCGGTGTATAGGCCGCAGACTGCGGCTGGTTGTCCGGCATGTAATTATGGTTCTGATAAACGCGCTTTAAGTCCTCCAGAAGCTCGTCCGCATTCTGATAGCGGTCCTCCGGCTGTTTGTTGGTCAGCTTACGGATGATGCCTGCCATACCCGGCCAGATGTCCGGAGCGAGTGCCTGGATATCCGGCAGCGGATCATGGATCTGCTTCATGGCCGTAGCGACGGCCGTATCACCCTCGAAAGGCAGAGCATTGGTCGCCATCTCAAACATGGTGATACCTAAAGCGTACAGGTCGGAACGCATGTCCACCTTCTGACCGCGGGCCTGCTCCGGTGAGAAATAATGGACGGAGCCCATGGCCTCGTTCTGTGCCGTCATGGTACTGGTGGAGGTGGCTTTGGCGATACCAAAGTCTGTCACCTTGACCACACCCTTGGGCGTGACCATGATGTTCTGGGGCTTGATGTCCCGGTGGATGATGCCGCTGGCGTGGGCGGCCTTCAGAGCGTCCGCGATCTTCACAGCGATCTTGAAGATCTCATCATTGGTCAGCTTCTTGCGGCGCTCGATATATTCTTTCAGTGTGATACCGTCGATATATTCCATGACGATATAGTCGGAGCCGTTCTGCCGTCCCAGGTCATAGACACCCACGATATTGTTGTGGGAAAGGCTGGCGGCATTCAGTCCCTCCTTGCGGAACTTGGATACGACGACTTCGTCCGCGGACAGTTCCGGCCGCAGCACCTTGATCGCCACGTCCCGGTGCAGTTTATGGTCGATGCCTTTATAGACGACCGCCATACCGCCCTCTCCGATGACTTTGACGATCTCATAGCGCTCATTTAAGATCATGCCTGGTTTTAACATTGCTTTTCGTCTCCTCTAAGATCGGCGATGACCACGGAAATATTGTCATGTCCGCCGTTATCATTGGCTTTCTTTACCAGGTTCTCGGCCATTTCTTCCGCGTCGAACCCGGGCAGTTTCAGGACCCTAAGGATCTCATCATCATCCAGCATATCGGTCAGTCCGTCCGAGCACAGGAGGATCAGCTCCACGCCTTCTGCCCGTTCCATGATGATGTCCGCCCGCACCTCCGGCTCCTGGCCTACCGCGCGGGTGATCAGATTCTTCTTATGATGGTGTCTGGCCTCTTCCTTGGTCAGGACACCGGCACGCACCAGCTCGCCCACATAAGAATGGTCCTCTGAAATCTGCTCCAGCTGTTCGCCTCCGGCACCATCCTCCCGGATGACGTACATGCGGCTGTCTCCAATGTTGATGCCGCAGATCCATCCGTCGATGACACAGGCTGCTACCAGAGTGGTCCCCATGCCGGCCCAGGCAGGATTATCGACCGAGGCCGTAAAGACCGCCCGGTTCGCTTCCTGGGCACAGTCAGCCAGCCATGAGCCCACATCCTCCGGGCGTTCTGCCCGTCCGCGGATCTCCGCAAGCATGGCTTCCACCGCGATCTCAGATGCTTTTTCCCCAGCATTATGGCCGCCCATACCATCTGCCACGATCATCAGATCCGGCAGCGGGCCGATGGGTACGTCGCTGGTAAAGACGCGGTCCTGATTGCTGCTCCGGACTTTTCCGGTATCGCAAACGGCTGCTGTTTTCATGGATTCACCTCTGTTTCTTGACGATAATGCCTGCGCAGCTGACCGCAGGCGCCATCTATGTCAGCACCCAGTTCACGGCGTACCGTGACCGGGATATGTTTCTCTTCTAATACTTTGCGGAATGCCTGGACCCGTTTTTGCGCAGGCCCCCGCAGTGTCCGCTCCGTGACCGGGTTGACCGGGATCAGGTTGACGTGACAAAGCAGGTCATGCAGACGGTCCGCCAGTTCCTCCGCCTGCTGCGGACTGTCGTTGACGCCCTCGGCCAGTGCGTACTCGAAGGTAACTCTGCGGTTCGTCTCCCGCGTATAGGCTCTGCAGGCATCCAGTAATTCCTGCATGGATACCCGGTTGGCGATGGGCATCATCCGGCGGCGCACCTGGTCATTCGGCGCGTGCAGCGAGATGGCCAGGGTGACCGGCGGTGCTTCCTTCGTCCATCTGCGCAATGGTTCCAACAAACCGCAGGTGGAGACCGTCATGTTCCGGTAGCTCATGTTCTGGCCCTTCGGTTCATGCAGGATCTGCAGGAATTTAAGAACATTGTCGTAGTTGTCGAAGGGTTCGCCACAGCCCATCACGACGATGTTGGAGACCTGGACCTGTTCTTCCCGCTCTATGGCATAGACCTGGCCCAGCATTTCTCCCGGCAGAAGATCCCGCTCCCAGCCGTCCAGGGTGGAGGCGCAGAACTTGCAGCCCATCTTACAGCCGACCTGGGAGGATACACAGACGGTATACCCGTGCTGGTATCGCATCAGAACCGACTCGATCAGGCAGCCATCGGGCATTTCGAACAAATACTTGACTGTCCCGTCGATCTTGGATCTTTGGACGCCTGCCGCAACAGGCATCTGCAGCGGTGCGGACTGTTCCAGTTCCGCCCGCAGTGCCTGGGGCAGGTCTGTCATCTGGTCGTAGGAAGTCACATGTTTCAGATGCAGCCACGACCAGATCTGGCGCCCACGAAACGCTGCAAGGCCCAGGGCCTTTGCCTGATCCGCAGCTTCCGCTTCCGCGAGGTCCATCCAGGAGGCTATGTTCGTCTGCATCATGAAGCCATTCCTTCCTATTCTTTTTTCTGCCAGGCGGCCATGTAAAAGCCGTCCAGACCGCCGGGCTCTGGTAATACCACAAGCCCGCCATGATCGTCCATTATAGTATCACACAAACCAAGGATTGGCAAATCCTTTTGCGGATCTCTGCTCTGAAACTGCGGATATCTGGAGGAAAACCAACGGGTCTGCTCCTCATTTTCACCCGGCCTCAGGGTGCAGGTGCTGTAGACCAGCCGTCCGCCGGGACGCACATAGGCCTGAGCGCGGTCGAGCAGCTCTCTCTGCAAGGCCTCCAGGTCCCCATGGTCCTCCTCGGACCGGTGCAGGCGGATATCGGGCTTGTTGCGCACGATGCCCCATCCGGAGCAAGGCGCATCCACCAGCACCACGTCAAAAGCGCCAGTCCAGTCCCCACGCGCCTGGGTGCCGTCCTGCTGCACCGCTTCGATGCAATGGATCCCCATAAGTTCTGCCTGCCTGCGGATGCGTTCCACCTTCTGGGGATAGAGATCCGCACTGATGATCTGGCCCTGGTCCTCCATCATCTGCGCCATCAGGGTGGATTTGCCACCCGGTGCGGCACAAAGATCCAGGACGCGCATGCCCGGACGAGCCAGGGTCAGCAGGGCCGCCAGGGCGGCGCTTTCATTCTGCACCACCAATCTGCCCTCGGTGATCAGAGGCCAGTGCTTCAGATCTGCACCGGTCCCTAAACGGAACATCCAGGGACTCAAGGAGGAAGGACGAACCTGATCCTTACCGATGGTCTGTTCCAATTCTTCCTGCACATGGGCAGGACTGTCCTTCAATGTATTGCAGCGTACCGTCAATACGGTGTCGGAATCCAGCCTGCGGCAGAGGTCTTCCGCCTGCTCTGCTCCATAAGCCGCAGTCCATTCCCGGATCAAGAAATCCGGCAGGCCGTAGAGAACCGTCATTCTTTCCAACGGGTCCTTCGGCCATTTCAGCGTATCCTCAGCCCGAACAGCCGCCCGCAGCACGCCGTTCACAAAACCAGACAACGACTGCATGGCGGAGTGCTTGACCAGTTCCACTGCTTCATGGATAGCCGCCCGGTCCGGGATCCGGTCATCATAGAAGATCTGCGCCGCCGCGATCTCCAAGGTTGCCGCGATATAAGGTTTCATCGAACGCAGCGGACGCTTGGATACGCGGTCGATCCGGTAGGCAATGGCACTTTCATGCGTGAGCGCCGTATAGACCAGATGCGTAAACAGGGCCTTGTCCCGCGCATCAGCGTCTTTCAGAGCGCCTTCGATCCAACGGTCCACGGCCGCCGAAACAAAGGCCTTGCCGCTATGGATCTCCATCAGGCAGCGGGCTGCCGCCTCGCGCACACGTACCTGTCCCATGTTAGGCTCCCAGGATCTGCTGATCCGGATGGTTGCCCA
>CADBPG010000206.1 GCA_902796435.1 uncultured Eubacteriales bacterium
ACTTGCTTTGATTCTATGTGACATGAAAAACTCCCTTCATGAAGACAGTTTGTTTTTCACTGTCTCTCATAAAGGGAGCATATCAATGGCTTATATTGCCATAAGAGACAGCCTTAACTTTATTCCTTGCCCTTGGCGGCTTCCGCCACTTCCCGCAGGATCCGGGCCGCGATGGCTTCGGTCCTGCCATCGACATCCCTTAAGGGGTTGAGCTCCACCAGATCGAAAGACCGTACCTGGTCGATATGCTCTGTGATATAGCGGGAAACCGCAAAAGCTTCCGCTTCCGAGATGCCCTCCTGCTCCGGCACGGATACACCCGGTGCCACCTGCGGATCGATGACGTCCAGATCATAACTGATGTGGATCCCGTTCGTGCCTTCGCCGGCGATGCGGAAGGCCTTTTCCATGATGGCCTCCACACCTTCTCTCTGGATATCCTCCGTGGTGAAGACCGTAAGACCCGCATCCTCGATGTTGGTCCACTCATCGTCATCCACCGACCGGGCGCCGACGACCACCGCCCGCTGCACGTGGATCGGGCTGCCGGCGTGGAACCTGCGCAGGTCCGCACAGTCATATCCGGTGATGGCCGCCAGCGGCAGGCCGTGGATATTGCCAGTCTCGGTGGTATCAAAAGTATTGAAGTCCGTGTGCGCATCGATCCAGATGATGCCCAGCGGCCCCTGTACCTGTTGGCTGGCCAGTGCCGAGGCAATGGCCACGGAATGATCACCGCCCAAAAGGATCGGGAACCGTCCGGCTTCTACTTCCGGAAGGATGGTCCGGTACATGCGCTCATTATACGCGTTCAGTGCCGCCTCGTTCTTGCGCAGATCCAGAGGATCGTGGCTCTTCTCGATGGTCAGGTCCTGCATCAGCAGGCGGCGTTCCAGCCCCGGCAGGTCCCGGGTCAGATGTTCCGCTCCAAAAGCCGCCCCATCTGTCTGCACGCCCAGATGTGAACCGGCTCCGAATAGCATTGCTTCCATAGATTCTCCATAATGATAGATTTAAACCTGCGATACTATAGCACAGCAAGGAGTGTTTGTCAAATGAAGATCGTTTTAAAGAAATGCCACATTTTTGTCCGTCTCCGAAAAACAATCCCGGAATTCAAAGATGACAAAGGGGTTTCCATCGGCATTTTCCAGCGCTCCGGTGATGCTGTGCGCACCAACCGCAATGCGCGGATACATCACATCGCCCAGGGTCGCGGAGCTATGATAGGAGACCCTCAGTGTGTGGATCGGGAAGTCCTCCGGGATCAGATCCTGGATCAGTTTGATATACTGGGCGTTGTTCACATGATGGTTGCTGTCCAGGTAGAAGGGCATGACTTCGATCCCATCGCCCTTAGGCGCGTCCTCCGGCACCTGGATCCGCTCCCTTTCTTCCTCGATGGGCAGCGGCTGGTTGTGCCCGTAGGCATCCCCCTCCTCCGGCAGGATCCGGACAGGGCGGCCGTTTTCAGTGCTGATCAGCGCCCATTTGGTGTGGGCGGCGGCCAAAAGCTTGCCCTCTTCATTGCGCATGGTGAAGTTACGCAGGCCCCTGAAACCCTTGCATTCTATGGCATCGGTGCGCACGCGGATCAGGTCCCCACAGGCCGGCCGGTCGAAGATCAGGATCTTCCAGGCGGTCAGGACCCACATGGCCTGCTTGTCGCTCCAATAGCGCATCCCCATACCCACGGACGCATCGTGGAACACGGTGCAGTCCTGAAAATAATCGGCCAGATGGTCGTAGGTCAAAACTTCATTCTGTCCGCACTCGCTGTAGCGAACGCGGGATGTAAATTCGTATCCCATTAGAAAAAACCTCCAATCCAGTATTGTATACCGGTTGGAGGTTTTTCGCAAGCTTATTCGTTGGTGTTCTGGGCAGGAGTTTCCGCAGGGGCTTCCGCACCCTCGTCCAGACCGATCATGATGCCGGTGCCTTCGCTGCTGCCGACAAACTTCGGCAGGGCGCCGTCCCATTTTTGCAGTTTTTCATATTCCAGAACTTCCTTGGATAAGGATTCCTGCAGGGTGCGGTTGGCATCTGCCTGGCCCTGGGCACGGATCCTTTCGGCTTCCGCTTCGGCCTCGGCCTGGGTCTTCTTGACCTCTGCATCTGCCAGAGCCTTGTCGATGGCCTTCTGGTTCTCGATGGCCTGCTGCTCCGCTTCCAGCGTAGCCTTCTGCTTGCTGGCGATGGCTTCGTTGTAGCTTTCATCGAAGTCCGCGTTGTTGATGACGACCTTGTTGACGATGACCACGTTTTCTCCATACTTCTCGTCCAGTGCCTTCTGGATATTCTCCATGGCCTTGGGCTCGATGATGGAACGGTTGGTGACGTCGATGTCACTCAGTTCCTTACTGGTGCTCTTGATGGCGGAGGCCACCAGGTTTTCGGTCACCAGGTTCTCCCGGTAACTGGACACATTCGCGTAGACCCAGGCGGAACGCTCCGGGTTGATCCGGTAGGTAACTGTGACGTTCTCGAAGTAGACCGCGGTACGCGCCTTGGTCTCCGACCAGACCTTGTCATTGAACTCGATGTCCTGCTGCTTGTTGTTGACCTTCTCGACAGACTGGATGAACGGGATCTTGAAATTGATGCCGTTGGGCACGGTCCGTTCGTGGATCTGGCCGAAGGTGGTCTTGACGCCGGAATAACCGGTGGGGATGACTACGATCGACTGGGAGACCAGGATCAAGATGGCGATCACGGCCACAAGTCCGGTCATGATCTTGGTTGACATTTTTTTCATACTTTTTGCTCCTCTCTTCTAAGTCTCTCTTGATAAAAGAAAAGACCTTTACCAAGAGAATACTCTTGATAAAAGTCTTGCTGTTTGATCTGATACGGGCATCCACGATGCCGAATGACGGTTTCAGCCCCGGTTTTGCCGGGCAGCTACTCCCTTTTATCACTTGTTGGGGATATTATAGCAGGTTTTTGTGGGTTGTCAAGGGTCCCGCCGAAAATATTTCAGTACCGGTTGTGGACCTGCTCCGCAAAGCACAGAAGGTCCCGGATCTCCAGCACGGTCCCATCGTCCAACACTGCCTTGCCGTTCATCCGGCCGAAGACCTGGTGCTGATCAGAGACCAGTACCTTGAAATCGATCTTGGCAGCCCGGTCCAGTACCGGGATGAACTCCATCTCGAACCTACCATCAGAAGAAGAGAAGGTCCAGGGATCCATGTAATTGCCGGAGGCGGGCAGGTGGAAGGTCACATCCTCCAGCTTGTGTACCTTGCCATCGTAGAACAGGACGTTCTCTGAGGCGGCTTCGGTATTGCCGAACCCGTACCCAATGTTGAAGCCGAAGGCATGGCCGTCCAGATCCCCATTGCCGGCGCCCCAGAACCAGGTATTGTCATAGGTCCAGACACCACGGCCCCAGTCCAGGGTACCGAAGTTCCTCTGCGGGTCGAAACGGTATTTCTTCCCGTTCCACTCGGCCCAGCCGGAGGCCCGCAGCGTACCGATCTTCTGGTTGTAATAGAAGTGCTTGTCCTTGTCCCAGGGCGTCTGGATGACCATGGACTCGGAAGGTTCCGGACTCGGTGCCAGGGTAATGTCGCAGTGGAAGGGCCGCTTCTGGTAGAAGTCCAGGAATTTGCATCGGATCCTGCGGCTGCCGTCCTCCTGCACTGTGAACTCCATGTGCAGACGCTTGTCCCGGTATTTGGTGGTGCCACTTTCGGAAGATGCGGGCAGTTTGAGCTTGCCCATCGGCAGCACATTCAGGATCGTTTCCGTGTGCTCCCAGGGATCTGTCCCCAGTTCCAGCAGGGAGACGGACTGCAGGCCGATGTAACCATCATCGGAAATGGTGAAGGCGCAGGCGAAGTCATCGCCCATCACCAGATAATAGTCCCACTCCTTGATGCGGAATTTCGGCGCCTTGATATCCTCTCTGCGGTACTCCGACAAAAGGTGTCTGGCCCAGCCGAGCTCCCGCAGGTTGCCCTTCTCGTCCAGCAGCAGGGCACGTTCCGTGATTTCATGATTGCGTCTCATAGGGTGACCTCCATCTGATCCATAGCCAGTTCCACCGGGATCGTGACCCGGTCCATCAGTTTCCAGACATCCGGTACCATCTTCGGCTGATAATGGTTGATGATCATCCGGTCGATCTCATACTGATAGATCACCGGCAGATACTTCAGCGGTGAAAAATGGGCGGCCTCCGCGATGACCAGGTCCACCCGCTCATTGAGGGCGGCCACGGGGAAGTCGATCTCCGGATTCTTCAAATCGCCGGTGAACAGGACACGGCGGCCCTCCGCTTCCAGCAGATAGGCATAGGATGGTTCGATATGCTGGGTCTTGATCGCTGTGGCCTTCAAAACACCATCATCAAATACCATGCCCTCCTTGGTGACCTGAAACTCCAGGTCCTCCCGCAGGTTGGAATGGTTGACCAGAAGCCAGGCGCCCAGCACGTCGATGGCCATCTGCTCCGGCAGGACGATGCGGGGATAGCAGCTCTTGAAATACCAGCTGAGCAGATCCACAAAGGACACGAGTCCGTTCGTATGATCTCCATGCATGTGGGTGATGAACACGCCCTTGATGCTTTCCTCCGGGATGTGCCGGCGGCGGATATCCTCGATGGCCTGGGTGCCCATGTCCACGAAATACCGCCAGTCTTCGATCTCGACCAGGTTGCAGGCGCAGCGGCGGTCCCCCTCCGGTACGCCATGGCTGGTCCCGAGCATTGTGATCTTCATAGTGCGGCCTTTTCTACGGCCTGATCCAGACGCTTGCATTCTTCCTCTGTCAGGCTCCAGTCAAATGCTTTGGTATTCTCCTCGACCCGGGCACGTGTCTGCGCGCCGACCAGGCAGGTGGAAACAAAGGAGCGGGCGGCCGTCCACTGCAGGGCTGCCTGCGCCGGTGTGCCTCCATGCTCCGCCGCGATCTGCTCCAGCACCTGCACCAGTTCCATGACCTGGGAAAATAAGGGTTCCTTGAAGAAGGGGTAGAAACGGTTGCGGCTGTCCATCGGTGCGAATTCCTGCACCGTGCGGTAGCGTCCCGTCAGGATGCCGCCGCCCAGGGTGCCATAGGCCATCACGCCCATGCCCTGCTCCGTGGCCCAGCGGCAGAGTTCCTCACTCTTGCGGGAGACCATGGAATACTGGGGCTGGTAGGCTTCGATCTGGCAATACTGCCTCGCTTCCTCCATCTGCTCGCGGCTGAAGTTCGATACACCGATGTGTCGGACTTTGCCTTCTTCCTTCAGCTGGCGCAGGGCCGCGAAAGTCTCATTAAAGGGTACGTTGGGATCCGGCCAGTGTACCAGCAGAAGATCGATCACATCGGTACGCAGGCGGTCCAGGGATTCCTGGCACAGGGAAAGGACCCGTTCCGGGCGGCCATTGCGCACGTACTTGCCATCGATGAATTCATTGCCGGTCTTAGTGGTCAGGAAGACCTTGTCCCGCAGACCCCAGCGCTCCAGCGCCGTACCCACCAACTTTTCCGCCGCGCCGGCATTGTACGCAGGCGCTGTATCGATCAGGTTGATCCCCTGCTCCACCGCAGCCGCGATGGCATCCAGACGGACCTCGTCATCATATGTGTCCCAGCCTGCACCGCCGATGCCCCAGGTGCCCAGAGCGATGGCGGAAACTTTGCAGCCGGTATTTCCAAAATCCTTATAAAGCATAGAACAAGCACCTCCTGTGGCTTTACTATAACCCATATGAAGGTGCTCTGCAACGATTATCCACAAAAAAAGAAAAGGTTTCCACATGATTTCTGTGGAAACCTCCTGTGATCACTCGATCCCGGTCATATCGTATGCATCCAGGAAACGGTCCGCCGC
>CADBPG010000207.1 GCA_902796435.1 uncultured Eubacteriales bacterium
GCGAAATAGGCCGCCTGCTTCTGCGAGGGTAGCCTTTTGTAGCATTGCCAGCCGAAAATGATGAAAAGGATCATCAAAAAAATGTATATGAATCGGGAGATATATGTGATGAAGTACAGCACACGATCCCTCCTTCTATTATAAACAAGGTTTGAAGAAATGGCCTCGAATGGACTCGTTCAGTGTCAATTGCGGGGTCTTGCCCGCCCGCGCGGCTTTATACGCTTCGAGGACAGCTTTCGTCTTCTTATAGTCTTCATCCAGGAACAGCAACCGCCAGATGCCGGCGCCGGTCTTGCGCAAAGCCTTGCTGCGGTCTGCCATCCAGAGCGGCTGTCCCGTATATAACACATTATAGCAATCTGCGCCGCAGTTAAGCTCCGCGGTCCAGCTGACATCCTTACGGTCCCGGATCGTCACTGTCCTGCCACCCTGCCCATGCAGACAGTGGTCGCCCTCCTTCTGCAGACACTGGCGCGTGGTCATGACCGGGATCTTGCCGTAGGCAATGACAGCGTCCCCGGCCTGTCCAAACCTGGAAAGCTCCTCCGCAGAGGACTCCACGGACAAGGTCACGGAAGCGGCATAGCCGCCCAAAAGATCCGCCGCAGTCCGGTTCATGACCGGGATCTGCAGGTCACAATGGACCGATGCGGGCTTATGCGCAGCGATCTGGCCCAGATTATGCACCAATACAGGTAGATCTTCCGCATCTTTTTTGTCCCAGGTTCCCATCAGGTCGAAATACGGCAGACTGAGCCCTGCGCTCATGCCAAGATCCGCAGCTTCATCGAAGAGCTCCTGCAGACGGGCTTCCGGGAAACGTTCTTTGCGGAACCAGACATGGTCGACTCTTTGCTGTTTTACAGCCTGCCACTGCTCCTCTGTAGAAATGACGGCTTCCAACTGCAGAGTATCCTTATCTGTCTTCTGCAGGGGACCCTGTACCAGGTCCGGATAGGGTTCCTGCAACTTACTGCATAAAGCATCCTCCAAGGCAGACAGGGCCCTTCTGCGCAGATCATTCAGCGCGGATACCGGCAGAAAGACTGGCCCCTCCGTCTGGATCTCAACAGAATCGATCACGAAGGGTGTGCCGCCACTCCTGGAAAGAGATCTACGGATGGTTTCTTCCGAAACGCCCTTCTCCAGGGCTTTTTCCACGATCTCACCCAGGACCGTCACCTGCTTCCCATCGCAGTCCGCCGTAAGAGCAGCTTCCCTGCCCGGCACCAAAGTGGCCGCAAGGGAGGCCTTTCTCTTGGGCTCATCATACTGGCCCAGCCGCTGCATGAGGGCCTGGTCGATCAAGCGATACACCGCCTGGCCGGCTTTGACCGGCTGGTCGATGGTGACCCATACGTTCCGTCGGTTTCCTTCGAAATTTCTTTCCTGCAATTGATATGAGGGAAAAGGTGCCCGGTCCGTCCGTATCTCCAGCACATCCTGGGGGTTAAGATCCTGCTCCGCGGTCACATAGATCCTGCCGCCGCGGATCTTGGATACCTTGCCCACCAGAAGACCCTGGTGCTTCGGGCTTTCCGGCTCGATCATAGACTTCTGATTCCGCACCCAATAGCCATGGGAGAAACCGCCGCGGTTGAAGAGCTGGGCCATTTCCTGTTTGCGGTCCTGCACCTCTGCCTCCGCCAGTCTGGCATCCAAAGCCGCCCGATATCCGGAGGTGATGCCATAAACATATTCCGGACTCTTCAGCCGGCCTTCGATCTTCAAGGAATTGACACCAATATCCATGATCTCCGGCAGGATGTCCAGGGTGCACATATCCTTTAAATTCAACAGATAGGCCGGCCTTTTGTCACCGATCTGATAAGCCAGCCTGCAGGGCTGCGCACACATGCCACGATTGCCGCTGCGGCCTCCGATGAAGGAACTGAGCAGGCATTGTCCGGAGACACTGTAACAAAGGGCTCCGTGGATGAATACCTCGAGCTCAAGATCGGTCGCGCCTCGGATCTTCCGCACATCCTCCAGGGAAAGCTCCCGCGCCAGAACAACACGCTGGAAGCCCAGATCCTCAAGGAAGCGGACGCCATCCGGCGAATGCACGCTCATCTGAGTGCTTCCATGAAGCGCGATCCAGGGATAGTGCCTGCGGATGAACTGTGCCACGCCCAGATCCTGCACGATGACCGCATCGATGCCCGTCTCCGCCATCTGGTCCATGCTGACCGTAAAATCCTGCCATTCTGTTTCCTTGACGAGGGTATTGACCGTAAGCAGGGTCTTGACCTGGTGCAGGCGCGTGTACCGCACCGCCTCTTGCATCGCGTCGATATCGAAGCCGGAGGCTCCGTGCCGGGCATTGAAGCGGGTGCCGCCGAAATATACCGCGTCACAGCCGGCAGCTACGGCGCTTTTCAGGCAGTCCATATTGCCGGCCGGAGCCAGTAATTCAGGTTTTTTCATAATTTTAATTGTCCGTTCTCCGCTGGAACGTCTCTGTGGAAATAGGTCAGACAATAGGGAGTCACGACACGTCCCCGCGGCGTCCTTTGAATGAACCCACACTGCATCAGATAGGGTTCACACACATCCTCGATGGTGCCGGAATCCTCTCCGATGGACGCAGCTAAGGTCTCCAAACCCACTGGCCCGCCGCCAAACAGATCCATCATGGCGGTGAGCATTTTCTGGTCCATGGTATCCAGACCGTTGGGGTCCACATTCAGCTGGTTCAGCGCGTAACGGGCGGTCTCCAAGGTGATCTTTCCATCAAAACGGACTTCCGCAAAGTCACGGACCCGCTTCAGGAAGCGGTTGGCCAGTCGCGGTGTACCACGGGACCTGCGCGCGATCTCCAAGGCGCCCTCGTCGTCGATCTCGATCTTCAATTTAGCCGCGGAATTCTTGACGATCTGCGCCAGTTCCTCCGGCTTATAGTATTCCATGTGATGGTTCATGCCGAAACGGTCACGCAGAGGCGCAGACAAGGCGCCTGCCCGGGTCGTGGCACCGATCAAGGTGAATTTCGGCAGATCCAGACGGATCGAACGGGCCGCCGGCCCCTTACCGATCATGATATCGATGGCAAAATCCTCCATGGCCGGATACAGGATCTCCTCCACCTGCCGGTTCAGACGATGGATCTCGTCAATGAACAGGATATCTCCTGGGCTCAGGTTGTTCAGGATCGCCGCCATATCCCCCGGTTTTTCAATAGCGGGACCTGTGGTGATCTTGATGTTCACGTGCATCTCATGCGCGATGATGCCCGCGATGGTCGTCTTGCCCAGACCCGGCGGACCATAGAACAGGGCATGATCCAGGGGCTCGCCCCGCTTCTTTGCGGCTTCGATGAAGATCTTAAGATTCTCCTTCACCGCGTCTTGCCCGATATAATCCTCGAAATGGATCGGTCTGAGGCTGGATTCATTTTCCTGATCCTCTTTGCGAACCATCGTATCTACAAAGCGGCCGATATCGTCCACGTTCTCGAGCCTGCTTCTTAAATCGTCCATAGTGCCTCCTTATTACCGAACCAATCGTTTCAAGCTTTCCCGGACCAGCTGGCTGACATCGCCAGCTTCCGCCAGGGCTTCCCATCCCGGGATCTGACGCACCGCCTCCGCGGCGGCTGTATGGGCATACCCCAGGGCTTCCAGCGCGGCGATCGTATCCGCGACCGCGCCGCTTTCTGCCACGACCGCTCCACCTGTTGCTGATGGAATAAAGGAATCATCATCAGCAGAGGGCACGGTGACCTTGCCCTTCAGATCCAGAATGATCTGCTGCGCCGTCTTGTTGCCCACACCCGGCGCCTTCGTCAGCGCCTTATGATCCCCCTGGGCGATGGCAAAGAGGATGTCCGTCATGCTGAGGGAGGTCAGGATCGCCAAAGCGAACTTAGGCCCCACACCTTTGACATTGATCAGAAGCTTGAAAAGATCCAGCTCATCCTCGGTCAGGAATCCGAACAGCTGCATAGCGTCCTCACGCACGGAAAAATAGGTATGCATCGTCACTTCCCGTCCGACGCCTACGCGCATCATATCTTCACGGATCGGGGCGAAGATCCGGTAGCCGATGCCGCCGTTCTCCACGATGACACTGTTCTCCTCGATCCGTTTTAATTCTCCTTGTACATACGCGATCATGTATGTTCAACCTTTCTCTTGTGCGGCATGGGTACCTGCCACATAGCCTGAACTAAAGGCCCATTGCAGATTGAAACCGCCGCAGTCTCCATCTATATCGATCACTTCACCGGCGGCATACAGGCCGGGGAAACGTTTGCTCTGAAGGTCTGTTCCGATCTCGGATCCATGGATCCCGCCGGAGGTGACCTGTGCGTTCTGGAAGCCTCCGTGCCCTGTGATCGGCAGGGTCCAGTTTTTCAGGAACTGGACCATGGCCCGGATCTCTCTGTCCTTTAAAGAAGACGATGTCCTGTCCTTCCCGATCCCGGTCTCTTTCAACAGGACGGGGATCAGTTTTTTATGCAGGATCCCGTTGAGTCCTTCTTCCAAGGGCTTTTCCGCGACCCGGTCCAGGATCTGGCGGATCATGGAAAACAAGGCTTCCGCCTCCAGTTCCGGATACAGGTCCAGCTCTATGACAGGTTGTTTCTTCTTTTGCAGTAAGGTCGTTGCCGCCTGGGAGACCTGGAATACAGCGGACCCGGAGATGCCATCATCTGTGAAGATGATCTCGTCCATGTAGGACCGCAGCCAGTTTCCCTTCACGCCGATCCGCACACAGGCATCCATGCGCAGGCCACTGAGCCGTTTGTTATAAGGGCTGTCCAGTTTCAATTTAACCAATGCAGGTGACAAAGAAGTGACACGCAGGCCAAGGGCGCTCGCAAGTGCCGGACCCACTCCGTCGGTGCCCAATTGGGGCGCCGCTTTTCCGCCCGCCGTCAGGATGACAGCATCGAAGGTGCGCTTCATATCCTTCATACGCACCTGCCATTTTCCCTTCTCAAAGGAAAGCTTCAGTACCTGCTGCTGCAGACAGATCTCGATCCAGGAATCGTGCTCGACCCGGTACCTGAGGGCATCGATGACAGAGGCCGCCTGCAGGTTGTAAGGATAGAGCCGGTCCCCCTCACTGCGCACCGGGATCCCGATGGACTGAAAGAAATCCAATGTACGGTCCAGGTCGAACTGCTGGAATACGGGAAGAAACAGCGTTTTGGCCGACCCATGATAAGCCTCGTCCGTGACCGGCTTTTTGCCCAATGTACGATTCGACAGGTTGCAGCGGCCATTGCCCGTAGCCGGGATCTTACGGCCTAAACGGTCATTCCGTTCCAGGATAGTGACCGACTGTCCCTGCTCCGCGGCCGCGATGGCCGCCAAAAGTCCAGAGGCACCGCCGCCGATGATACCGATCCGTTTCATCCCAAAGCTTCCTCCGCGATCTGGCGCTTACGCAGTTCTGCCTGCTCTTTCAGTTCCCGTGCGTTGGACCGGACCGCGTCCGTGACCGTCACGCCGCTGGTAAGCCTGGCCAGTTCTTCGATCATGCCCTCCCGGTCCAAAGGTGTGACCTTCGTGTGGGTATGCCCGTCTGTCACCGTCTTTTCGATGGCGAAATGCTGGTCTGCCATGGCCGCGATCTGCGGCAGATGGGTGACACAAAGCACCTGGTGGTACTGGGCGATCTGGCACATGCGCTCCGCCACACTCTGGGCCGTCCGGCCACTGATACCGGTGTCGATCTCATCGAAGATGAGGGTCGGGATCTCATCACGCCTGGCCAGGACCGTTTTGATCGCCAACATGATCCGGGACATTTCACCACCAGAGGCGATCATATGGAGCGGCTTGACGCTGTCGCCCACATTGGTGCGGATCCTAAATTCCACCTCGTCTGTACCATAGGTGCGGTAGGTCTCTGAAGGTTTCAGTTCGATCACGAAATGCGGATCTTTGAATTGCAGGGTCCGCAGGATCTCGGTGACCTCACGGCCCACTTCCTCCGCGGCTTCTGCTCTATAGGTATGCAGTTTTTCGGCCGCCGCTTTCAGTTTCTTTTCCACGGCATCCTTTTCTGCACGTAATTTCTCTTTAGTCTGCTGGATATGCTCCAGCTTATCGATCCGGTCCAGAAGATCCTCATAATAGGCCTGGATCTTCTCCGGCGTCTGCCCATATTTCGCCGTGACCCGGCGGATCACATCCAGACGGTTTTCGACTTCGTTCAATTCGGCAGGATCCATATCCAGCCGTTCCAGGTATTCGTTCAGCTGATAACCCAGATCGTCCAGGATGCCTCCGGCCTCCCGAAGCGAATCCAGGATGGGCGTGAGCTGCTCATCCAAAGAAGCGATCCCCTGCAGGGCTGCCACAGCCTGCCCCAGAAGATCCGTGGCTGTGGGTCCGGACATGTTCTCATTCAAAAGCATGACTGCCTCTGAGACCGATTCCCGCATCCGCTCGCTGTTGTACAAGCGCCTGCGGCGGCTTTTCAGTTCCTCTTCCTCGCCTTCCTGCACGGCCGCCTGCTCGATCTCGTCCCGCTCATACTGCATCAGAGAAAGCAAGCGCTCCTTATCCTGCTCATCCTTCTCATAGGCTGCAAGCTCCTTGCCCAGCGCGGTGTAGGATTCGAACAAGACAGAATATGCCTGCTGCGCCTTCAGGATCCGCTCATCAAAGCGGTCCAGGATCTCCCGGTGTCTGCGCACGTCCAGCAAGGACTGGTGCTCGTGCTGCCCATGGATATCGATCAACAGGCGGGCTGCTTCCTTCATCTGCGCGGCCGTCACCATCTGACCGTTGATCCGGCACAGGCTGCGGATCTGCTGCGCTGGTGAAAGGCTGAACTGCCGCGTCATCAGGATCTCGCCCTGGTCCGCCTGGATCCCCAGTTCAGCAAGCCGGTCCAGGATCTTCTGATCTTCTTCCACGAAAAGAAGATCCACCCGGGAGCTGCCGTCCGGACGCAGTATTTCCTTCTGCGCCCGGCTGCCCAGAGCCAGGTTGATCCCGTCCATAAGAATACTTTTCCCCGCACCGGTCTCACCGGTCAGGATATTGAGTCCATGTTCCAGATCCAGCCGTGCGTCATCGATCAGCGCGATGTTCTGCATACGCAGAGAAAGCAGCATATTTATTACTCCTTATCTTTTGACGATCCGATCCAGCCGTTCTTTGATGGCCGCGCAGTCCTCCACGGCAGCCGTCGCCAGGAAGATGGTATCGTCGCCCGCGATCGAACCGATCACGTCGTTCCAGCCCAGCGTATCGATGGATGCCGCTACCGCCATGGCCATACCGGTGGCCGTTTTGACGACCAGGATATTGCCCGCGCATGCGGAAGATACATAGGCCTCAGAAAGCACAGCCAGATACCGGGCTGCCGCCGAATCCTCCTCATCGGAACTGCCAAAGGATTTCACGGCATAATGGGGCTGTCCATTGGTGCCTACGACCTTGATCAGACGCAGATCACGGATGTCCCGGGATACGGTCGCCTGCGTTACAACGAAGCCGGCCTGATTCAATTTGGCTGCCAGTTCTTCCTGCGTGGTGATGTTGTTGTGCGCAATCAGTTGAAGGATCGCCGCCTGACGGTCTCTCTTCATGTCTGCCTCCTAGAATAGTTTCCTTTTTAAAGTCTGATAAAACGTATGCTCGGTTACTTTGACGATGGATACCGTGCGCGAGGCGCGTCTGAGGACGATCTTGTCGCCGGTCTCCAGCCATATGTTCTTCTGCCCGTCGATACTGAGCAGAGATGGATACTTTCTGCTGTTCTTGCCCTCGCCCATGGCCACCGTGATCACATCGTTCTCCGATGTGACGATGGACCGCACATTCAGCGAATGTACGCACAAGGGCGTGATCACAAGATTCCTGGCAGAAGGCGCAACGATGGGACCACCCGCTGATAAGTTATAGGCCGTTGAGCCGGTCGGTGTGCAGATGATCAGTCCATCCCCCATAAATGTGTCGATCCGATGCCCATTAATGAAAGTGTCCATCTCGATCATGGAGGCCATCATGTGCCGGTTGATCCATACATCGTTCATTGCGATGAAATAGAAGGGTTCCTCCCCCTGCTGCTTTTCGACCCAGCCTTCCAGAAGGATACGTTCTTCCATCGCGAAGTGCCCTTCCATGATCTGGGCGAGCGCCTTTTCCGCCTGGTCGGGTTCCACATCCGCAAGGAAGCCAACATCGCCTAAATTGATGCCCAGGATCGGCACCGACAGATCCGACAGATGACGGATCGCCCCGATGATCGTACCATCTCCGCCCAGTGGCAGGATCAGATCCAGCTTAGGCTCATCCTCCGGATGGTAGACTTCGACCGATTCCTGAGCAAGGCCTGCGCAGAACTCTTCCGGCACGAATGCCCGGGCCCTCGAAGATTTGAGGAACCGGCAGATCCTGCGGGTCAGCTGCAGATCTACGTCCTTCTTTTCGTTGGGCAGCAGTAAACAATTAAAGCTTTTCATGAGATTCCCTTACTACTGTGAGGATCCGTTCCTCCACGGGGATCGAAACCTCGTTTGTATTCTTAGAAAGATAGATCAAGTATTCAATATTGCCTTCCGGACCACGGACCGGAGAAAAGGTCAGCCCCTTGATCACCAGCCCCTGTTCCAGACACCAATTGCAGATCATGGTGATGACTTGGATGTGCACTTGCGGATCCCGGACAACACCCTTTTTACCGACCTGTGCCCGGCCGGCTTCAAACTGGGGTTTGATCAGGGCGACCATGGACCCGTCTTCCTTGATCCGGCCCGCGACCGCGGGGATCGTCTTGGTGAGGGAAATAAAGGACAGGTCGAAGGAGGCAAAGTCACAAAGCTCAGGAATGATCGTTTCGTCCAGATACCGGACGTTCGTCTTCTCCAGCACGGTGACCCGTTCATCCTGCCTGAGTTTCCAGGCCAGCTGGCCATAGCCCACATCCACGGCGTACACATGCTTTGCACCGTTCTGCAGCATACAGTCCGTAAATCCGCCGGTCGAAGCACCGGCATCGATACAGACCTTGCCCTCCAGATCCAGCGCGAAAGCATCCATGGCCTTCTCCAGCTTCAGTCCACCGCGGCTGACGTATTTCAGCTGCGGCCCCCGCACCTCGATGGCGGCTTCTTCTTTGATCATGGTGCCGGCTTTATCCTCCCGGAGGCCGTCCACATAGACCAGCCCTTCCATGATCAAGGCTTTTGCTTTTTCTCTGGACGGGGCCAGGCCTTCCTGCACCATGCGCACGTCCAATCGTTCTTTTGCCATAATATACCCTTATCGTAAGGCTTCCAGGATCTTTCCGCGGATCCCTTCCGCACTGATTCCAAACTGATCCAGCAGATCCTTGCGCGCACCCTGGCGGACAAAGCCGTTGGGGATGGCGATGGTCTGGATCTTACCGCGGCAGTCCGCAGGCGCCGCACTGATCACTTTCTGCCCGAATCCGCCGTCATCCACATGATCTTCACATGTAATGACCACCTTGTGGTTCTTACATGCCCAGGCGATCAGCTCCTCATCCAGAGGTGCGGCGAACCGCATATTGATGACAGAAGCATTGATATGATCCTGCTCCGCCAGTTTCTTTGCTGCCTCTTCCGCCATGGAGACCGTGCAGCCCAGTGCCAGGATGGCGGCATCTGTCCCCTCTCGGAGGATCTGCCCCTTGCCTGTCTGGATCTCCGGCACTTTTTCAGATCCAGCTACGGCCGCGCCCCGGGGATACCGTATCGCACAGGGGTGTCCAGAAGATATGGCATAGGACAGCATTTTCTTAAGTTCCTTGTCATTGGCCGGCGCCAGTACTGTCAGACCCGGTATATGTGCAAGATACGCAAGGTCATAGATGCCCTGGTGCGATTCTCCATCCTCACCAACGATGCCCGCCCGGTCCACACAGAAGGTGACCGGCAGATCGTTCATACATACGTCATGCAGGATCTGGTCATAAGCCCGCTGCAAAAAGGTTGAATAGATGGAACATACCGGCTTCATGCCGCCCTTGGCAAGGCCGGCCGCGAAGGTGACCGCATGCTCCTCTGCGATGCCCACGTCGAAGGAACGCTCCGGATAGTAATGGGCAAAGTCCGTCAGGCCTGTGCCATCGATCATCGCGGCGGAGACCGCACAGATCTTCGGATCCTTGTCGGCCAGCTCCATCATGGTATTACCGAATACATCAGACCAGGTCTTGGCCTGCTTGTTTTTGCATTCACCCGTATCCAGGTCGTATGCACCGATCCCGTGGAAGCGGGAGGGATCCTGTTCTGCCGGCTTGTAGCCCTTGCCCTTGGTCGTGCGTACATGCACGATGACCGGCTCATCCAGGTTCTTGGCCTGATTCAGGATCTTTTTCAGATCCTTGATATTATGCCCGTCGACCGGACCCAGATACGCGAAGCCCATCTCCTCGAAAAAGACACCGTTCAGGAGAAAATATTTGATGCGCCGCTTGAGTCTGCGCAGACGTTTGAACAATGAGACGCCGCCGGGCATCCGCAGCAGGATCTTTTTCGTATCCAGCTTCGTCCGGATATAGAAGCGCTTTGTGCGCATACGATTCAGGTTGTGTGCAAGGCGTCCTGTGTTCTGGCCAATGGACAGTTCATTGTCATTGAGCACGACGATCAGTTTGCTTTCACCCTTGCCCGCGTTATTCAAAGCCTCATAGGCCAGGCCGCCGGTCAAGGCGCCATCGCCGATCACGGCAACGACTTCGCCCCCTGCATGCTTCAGATCTCTGGCTTTCGCCAGGCCATAGGCCAAAGAGATGGAGTTCGAAGCATGACCTGCGTTGAAAAGGTCATAAGGGCTCTCATAGGTCCGGGGGAACCCGGACAACCCGCCTGCCTGGCGGAGTGTATCAAACCGGTCCTTGCGGCCTGTCAGCATCTTCTGCACATAGGTCTGATGTCCGACGTCCCAGACGATCTGATCCTTCGGTGTATCAAAGACCGAATACAGGGCGATGGTAAGTTCTACGACACCCAGGTTGGAACTGACGTGTCCGCCCGTGGCGGAGGTCGCCTGCAGGAGTTCGTTGCGGATCTCGTAGGCCAGCGCCTGTTCCTTCTTTGCAGAAAGTCGCTTCAGATCCGCAGGACTGTGGATCTTTTCCAGTATCATTTTAGTATTTCCTTGTGATCAAAGAAGCGGTCAGTGCACGAACACTGTCTCCATACGGACCCGGCAGGACCGCAAGATCCCGCAGGGCTTCTTCTGATAACTGCCTGGCCGTTTCTTTTGCTTTTTCCAGTCCGTAGACTGTGACGAATGTTTCTTTATGATTCAGCGCGTCACTGCCAGTTGCTTTCCCCAGAAGTGCCTGATCACCCTCGATGTCCAGGATATCGTCCTGGATCTGGAAAGCAGTTCCAATGCGGAATCCGGCTTGCTCCAGGATACCGCAAGTCTTTTCGTCCGCACCGGCGAGCAGTCCGCCGCAGACGAAGGGTGCACATAAAAGCTGTCCTGTCTTGTTATGATCGATGAAGGACAGGCCTTCCGCCCCCAATTGTTTTTCTTCTGCCAGGATATCCGCCGTCTGCCCGGCGATCATTCCGGAAGGACCTGCCGCGTGCAGGATCCGCTGCATGGCCAGAAGCCCCGGGTCCTTGTATTCCGCAGGCATTGCCACGACCGCGTCCACCAATGTTTCCGCGGCCAGATTCAGCAGACCGTCACCCGCCAGGACCGCCATGCCCTCACCAAACACCTTATGGTTCGTCAGGCGTCCACGGCGGTAATCATCATTATCCATGGCCGGCAGATCGTCATGGATCAAAGAATAGGTGTGGATCATTTCAAGGGCTGCCGCAAAGGGTGTCAGCATATCCTCTTCCGCCCCTAACGCCAGGCCAGTCAACACCAGAAATGCCGGGCGCAGGCGCTTGCCTCCGGCCAGAAGGCTGTATTCCATGGCCTCCCAGAGCTTTTTGTCAAAGCCATGTTCCTGTGCAACGCTTTGCTTGAGCACGGTCTCAAACCGTGGGAGCCAATCCTCCATCCACTGTTTGACCTTGTCATCCATTGTCTGCTTCCTTTTCCAGCGTCAGGATCTCCTTCTCGGTGAGATCCAGCTGCTCCGTCAGGGATCGGCTGAGTTTCAGCCCCTCTTTATACAATTGGACCATCGTCTCCAGGTCCGTTTGTTCCTGCTCCATCTGGGCCCGGATCTGTCCCAGCTTCTGCATACCTTCTTCAAACTTGCCCGTCATCCTGTCCATCCTTTCCCATGACCTGTACTGTCAAGGTCCCATCCTTGAGGCGCGCTTCCAGAACTGCCTGATCATCGACATCCTGGATGCTGCGTACGATCTGATGATTATGTGTAAGAATACTGTAGCCCCGGCTTAAAGGCCGATAGGGATCCATCAGATGCAGGTCCGACGTATGCTGCTCGAGCGTGTTTCTCAAAGTACGGATCCGTTCTTTGATGCACCGCTCCATCGCATCCTCTTCCGATGTGATCTGCTGCAGTGTCTGCTCCAGACGCAGCCGGAGCATGCGGGGCGACAGTACATCCTGATACAGCCGCAGCGTACTCCTGGACTGGTCGATCCTGGACCTGAGCAGCATACGGATCCTCTGCTGTTCCTCCGCGACCCGGTCCAACAGGACCTGCACGTCCGGCACGGCCAGTTCCGCCGCCGCAGAAGGTGTAGGCGCTCTCAGATCCGCCGCAAAGTCAGCCAAGGTGAAATCCGTCTCATGGCCCACCGCACTGATGACCGGGATCCTGGATCCCGCGATGGCACGCACCGTCGTTTCCTCGTTAAAGGCCCACAGGTCCTCGATCGATCCACCGCCACGGCCCACCAGAAGGACCTCGGCCCTGCCGTCCTCATTCATACGGCGGATACCATCCGCGATGGATGCAGAGGCATATACGCCCTGCACCTGCACCGGACAGAAGATGATCCGGATCCCCGGGAATCTGCGCCGCGCGATCTGGATCATATCCCGGACCGCAGCCTTGTTCGGCGCGGTAACGATCCCCAACGTCTGGATGAACGGCGGGATCTTCCGTTTCTTTTCCTGGGCGAACAACCCCTCCTGCTCCAGCCGGTCCTTTAATTTCAGGTAGGCCTGGTACAAAGCTCCCTGACCCACCGGCTCCATCTGCCGCACGTTCAGCTGATAGCGCCCTGTCTTCTCGTAGAGACCGATCTCACCATAGGCGTTGACGGCCAGGCCTTCCTCCATATTCAGCTTCAGGCTTTGCGCGTAAGACGCAAACATGACGCAGGAGATCGCTCCCTCTGCGTCCTTGATCGTAAAATAGAGATGGCCGCGGCTCATGGAGCAATTCGACAATTCACCCGTGATCCAAATCCCGGAGAGGATCCGGTCCTCATGCAGGATCGCGTTCACATAGCGGTTGACCTGGGAGACCGGATAGATCTTGCGTTCCATGATTACTCCGCGGCAGTTTTTTCGCAGGGCTCGATCGCGCCAAGAACACCATTGATGAAGGACGGTGCCTGCTCCTGTGAGAATTTCTTCGCCAGGTTGACCGCCTCATTGATCGTAACACTGTAGGGGATGTCTGCAGCGTAGCGGATCTCATACGCACTGAGTCTGAGGATGCTCAGGTCCACTTTGGACAGCCGGTACAGGCTCCAGCCCTTCAAAGCCCCGGAGATCAACTCATCCAGGGTCTCCTTGTGTTCCGTTACGCCCGCGACTTCCTGCCGGATAAAGGCTAGGTCCTCAGGCGCGATCTCCTCTTCGCCAAAACTCTCAAGATAGGTCCGGATCGACTGCTCCACATCTTCTTTCACGAACTGCATCTGAAAAAGGATCTTGAAAGCGTCTTCTCTGGCACTGGTTCTGCTCATGATAACCTCCAGGTTGTAATATACAAAGAGTCCATAAAGACTTGAGCTTTACGAACTCCTTTAAGGCTCTGATTATTCTTCTTCTGCTTCTTCTTTGACAAGACCCACGATCTTGACGTTGACTTCGGAAACCTGAAGCCCTGTCATGTTCTCGATGGCCTGCTTGACCTTGGATTGTACCTTTTCGGCCACCGCCGGGATCTTCACGTTCATACCCACAAAAACTTCGATGTTGCAGGTGACCTGTCCATCGACCACACGGACTTCCATGCTCTTGGCCTGACTCTTCTTGCCCTTGCGGCTCGCGGCTGAATAAATGCCTGCGATATCATTCAAAGCAAGTTCGGCGATGATCTCTATAACTTCATCCGCGATGCGGACCTGACCTAATGCATTCTCTTTTTCCATGATAGGATCCTCCTGTTTTGCATTCTCCCTAATTATACATAATTTATGCAATTTTTGCAATCTATTTATTATATTTTAATACAATCGAACCAGGCCCCAACTGTCCCAGTACCAGGCAGTTTCCCTGCCCTCCGGCGTCACGATCAGCAGGTGGTTTTCATCATTGATCGACACTTGCGCCGCCTGGATTCCCAATGCGGATGACATCCAGACCGGCTTCAGTCGATCCGGCCGTTCCTTATCCCAGTCGTAGATAAAAATATGCTGCGACCATGCATCATCAGTCTCTTCGATCCAGAAGGGCCGATGGTCTCCAAAGCTGCCGCGCTTCCAGACCAGAAACACCACCTCATCCATCCCGTCATGGTCGATATCGCTGATCCAGACCTGGGATACTTTCCAGCCCTTCTCAGACTTCCAGAGCCTGGTGCCGGAAGGATCCTCGAAGGAAAGGGTCCTTTTGGAAAGCCGCATATGCACGGTTTCTCCATCGATCATGACCTGCTGGTCTGCTTCTGTCCACTGGATCCATGAGGGCAGAAACAATCCGTCACCGCCCCACTGGATCAGACAAAACAGAACTGTTCCGAAAAACAGGATGGCTGCCACGATTCGCAGCAGCCATGGAATGATTTTATTACTTTTCATCTCAATATTGATATTCATACCAGAAGGAGCGGACCCAATCCGGGATATCGACGGCGGGCTCCTGTACATAAGTACCATCGTCCGTCAGCTCGATGCCCATCATCTGGCGCCACTTGGTATCCGTCAGACGATCATCGATTGGTTGCTTGAACTGGTAGAAGGAATAGATCGAACCCTGTGCCAGCTTCAATACACCATCGACACGTACAACGACAACGATCCGGGCCGGGTTGCCCGTACCGACTTCCAGGCAGGAGCCATTCGGATCGGTAGCGATATCCGCAACGATCGCTGCCGGGAAATCATCCGCCGTGAAGAATTCGTTTTCTGCATCGTCCTTTGTGGCTTCCTGCCAGAAATGCTCCAGCTGGCCGCCATAGGTGCGGATCAGTTCGTATTCCTCATCCGTCAGGGTCTCTTCCCGCAGTTCCTTTTCAGAGATAGTCTGCAGACTGTCGGACAATTCGGCAAGGAGCGCCAGGCTTTCCTTGTCCTCAGATGCCAGGATCCCATAATGTTCCAGACCGCTGGAGGTGGCACGTACCAGCGCGGACAGACGGGCATAGACCTCTGCTTCCGGTTCTACATAGCCCCGATCATCCCACTCGGGCAGTTCACCGCCGCCCATTTCCGCGATCATCTGCTTGGCATACAGAATGGTATCATGCTTCAGTTCCGTATAGCTGCCCAGGAAGGTCATCAGGTTCTTCCGTGTCCAGGCTTCGGTCTGCATGAAGGAAGGATAGCCCTCCCCCTTGACTTCCAGCAGCGGACGCAGCGTGTTGAGCCAACCCGCATACAAGCTGGCATTCCAGGTGTCTTCAGGCGCTTCAGCGATCATCGTCCGCAGTTCCTGCATCTTCTCAGGATAATTGGCATACTTTGTATCACCCTGTTCTTCCAGGATGGCCAGCGCGGCATCACTGCCCAAGGCCGCCGGTACATCCAGAGCGTCAGGCAACATACGCTTTGCACCATCCGGATTCTCCTGGGTGTTGCGGAAACAAAGCTGAGTAAAGATGGCCTCGTCTAAAGTGAACCTCTGGCCCATAAAGCGGAAACCGATGATCTTCGCAGCTTTTTCTTCTTCCGTATCGGATTCATAGACCGGCACGGAGTTGATCTTCGGCGGATCCAGTTCCGCTGCGATGGCCTTGAAGTTCTCCAGGCCTTCCGCATTGGATGCCAGTGCGCTCAGAGAAAGATCCTCTCCGAAAGCAGCATCGATGATGGGCCGGTATTCATAGTACCCGCTGTCATCAGACTCTCCGGCAAAGAAGGCTGTGACAGTATAGATGCCCTCCCAGATGGGCAAGGTGTCCTCGTCCATGGCCAGGGTCATCAGAATTGCCGCCCGGGTCTGATCATCATCCTTGAGGATGAAGTTGCGGCGTCCATACCACATCATGGCTTTGAAATAGCGGGTCAGATTCTCGTCGGTATCATAATACCCGCGGGGAATATACTGGCTGTAGTCCTCTTCGATACCCAGCAAAGGTGACGGAGCAATGCCAGCGGCATCTTCCACCAGTGCCAGTTCGCTCTGCACAAGATCATTGACCTCAGAGGGCACATCTGGGGATTCGCCCATAAGGGTCGCGCCGACAGCGAAAAAGGCAACATTGATCATCGCGCCCTTTTCCCACTCGGTACCCTTCAGTTCCTCATACTGGGCCTTGCTCTTTTCCAGCATCAGCAGGGAAAGCTCCTGCAGCTGCGGAGCCAGACTGGTGCGCTCGGTCTTTTTCATGAGGTACGCAAAATACAGGTGATAGGTGTGCATCATGGAATCGACCGTGACGAAGTTCGGGATCAAGGCGTACCGGTTGGACTCATAGATAGAGAAGAATTCTTTGCTATATCCACGCTGGACGAAGAATCCATTTTCTTCGATCAGCGACTTCTGATCATCCTGCAGATAAAACTGCTCCGCATTGTAGAGCGTGTCCGGATCCTCGGTCTTGGTGGACGCCACTTTCGGCTGTTCCGGCTCAAAAACGAGATCATAAAAATCCTTGAGGATCGAAGGACGGTCCAGGAACTGCACAGTAGATGCGACCGCCTGCTGCTCCACATCAGCTGCCTGAGAAGGATCTGCACTATCCTCTGCGGAGGAAGCATCCTCCTCGGCAGGCGCTTCCGCATCCTCAGCTTCGGATTCCGGGGTATCCCCTTTCCCTTCCTGAGGTTCCTTGGATTCCACATCGCCCACGATGCTTTCCTGCTTTGCTTCTGAAGATGTGTTATTCTTCTTGCCTTTGTTTTGTCCTATGATGATCAGGATCACGACAGCCAGAACGACTACCAGAGACAAGACCGCCATGGTGATGATGAGGTTCTTGTTCTTATTGGCCGATTGATTGTTGCTCATAACAGACCTCCATATAGATACCAGTAAAATAAGCAAAGTTGGCGTTATCAGATAACACCAACTTTATCATTATGCTCAGATCAATCCATATCCCTGCATGGCCGCTTCGAGGCGTTCAGCGCAGGCTTCCCCGATGGATGTCAGCGGAAGTCTGCAGATACCGGCTTCGAGGCCCAGCAGATTCATTGCGTGCTTGACAGGGATCGGGCTGGTTTCCGCGAACAGGGCTTTGATCAACGGCAGCGCCTTGATCTGGATGCGTGCTGCTTCCTTGAAGTTGCCATCCAGGCAGAAACGCATCATTTGATGCACGTCCGCCGGTGCGATGTTGGACAGGACCGAGATGACACCATTGCCGCCTACGGACATGGTGGGCACCGCGAGCCCATCTTCACCGGAATAGATGGAAAAGTCATCATCGACCATGCCGCGCAGCTGCGCGACCTGTTCAAATACGCATTCCTTGACTCCGACGATGTTCGGAAAATCAGCGGCAAGCTTTGCCACAGTTTCCGGCAGCATGTTCAGACCGGTACGGCTGGGTACGTTATACAGAACGATGGGTTTGTCGACCTCTTTGGCCGTTGCCGCGAAGTGCTCATATAAGCCCTTCTGCGTGGTTTTGTTGTAATACGGTGTGACCAGAAGCAGCCCATCGATAGGGAATTCGCACATACGTTTCGCCAGGGCGATACCATGGCGCGTATCATTGGACCCGGCGCCTGCCAGGACCGGTACGCGGTGGGCGGTATATTCCGCGGCGAACTTGACGACTTCCAGATGCTCTTCATCGGGCATGGTCGAAGCCTCACCCGTGGTACCGCAGGCTACGATACAGTCAGTACCCTGCTCGATCTGCCAGTCGATCAGACGGGCAAAAGAATCATAATCTACGCTTCCGTCGATACGGAACGGCGTGACGATCGCCACGCCGGCCCCTTCAAAAATACGAGTCTTCAAAGCTAATCTCCTGCCTGGATCAGGCACGGCCAAGATATTCTCCAGAACGAGTATCGATCTTGATCTTGTCGCCGATATTGATGAACAGCGGAACGGCGATCTCTGCACCGGTCTCGACCGTTGCGGGCTTCATAACGTTCGTTGCTGTATCACCACGCGCACCGGGTTCGGTATGAGTGATCTCGAGTTCGACAAAGTTTGGCGGCTCGACACCGAATACCTCACCATTATGAGACATGATGGTCACGCTGTCGTTTTCCTTAACGAACTTCAGCGCATCTCCGAGCTGGTCCTCGTTGAGACCGGTCTGCTCGTAGGTTTCCGGATCCATGAAATAGTACAGGGTTCCATCGTTGTACAGGTATTCCATGGATTTGCGTTCGATGTGGGCGCGATCCAGTTTTTCAGTAGGACGGAAGCTGGTCTCGATCACACCGCCGGTTTTGATGTTTTTCAGTTTGGTACGAACGAAGGGAGATCCCTTACCGGGCTTAACATGCTGGAATTCGATGATCGTCCAGATATTGCCCTGATATTCTACGGTTACGCCGTTTTTAAAGTCTCCGGCCAGGATGACTTCTGCCATAAAAATATCCTCCTTGCATACTTACATAGAATCTGTCTTATTGTACCCTATCTGCGTCGTAAATTCAACTGTTTTTTATAAACGCAGTCAGCAACATTATCACTCTGCAGGTTCCTGCTTCTTGAGAAATCTGCGGTAGAACAGCATCACGACCTTCTCAAGCGGCCGTTTGACCGCTGTGATCCACTCATCACGCTTCGATACCTGTTTGACCAGGATGGTATACATGCCCTGCTTGTTGCCGCCCCATACATCGGTAAAGATCTGGTCACCGATGACCGCGATCTGCTCCGTAGGCAGTCTGAAATGATGTTGCGCCTTTAAAAACCCGTGGGCGCCAGGTTTGCCCGCACGACAGACATAGGGAAGGCCCAGGCCCTGGTTGAAACGCCGGACACGCTCCTCACGGCCATTGGATACGATGTATAAAGAAAAGCCGCTTTCCTTGAGCCTGCGGATCCCCGCCACCGTGCGCATGTCCGGATCCGGTACATAATATGGGACCAGAGTGTTGTCTATATCCAGGATGATGCCGCGGATCCCCTGGTTGAACAAGGCTGTATAATCGACCGCCCAGGCGTTTTCCACGTACTGATCCGGATACAGGATGTGCTTCTTCATTACTTTCAAGTCAGATCACCTCTCTATATTGATTATACAAAAAAATCGAAATGTATGCAACCGCTTTATTGCCCTGCCCGTACACATATGTTATAATACGGCAACCATGAAAACGAGGGAGGTAGTTGTATGAAACGTCCGCATATCATCATATTTGTCGCTGATGAGTTCCGTGCAGATCGTCTGGGACATATCGCCGGGACACCTTCCACATTGACACCGCATCTGGACCATCTGGCGGAAACAGAGGCGGTCTCCTTCACTGCCAACTTCTGCCAGAACCCGGTCTGTACCCCCAGCCGCTGCAGCTTCATGAGCGGATGGTATCCCCATGTGCGCGGGCACAGGACCATGCACCATATGCTCCGCCCGGAGGACCAGGACCTGCTGAAGATCGTCAAAGATGCAGGATACTACGTCTGGTGGGGCGGCAAGAATGATCTGCTCCCCGGCACTGCCGATCTGTCTGAGCATGTTTCCTTCCGCAATACGCCTTGCCCGGAGGACGGGCTGGCACAGGACCCCCACATGGACATGACCTGGCGGGGTCCCGCAGATGGCCCTAAGTACTATTCCTTCCTGGCTGGGACCGCCCCTGCCACGGAACCTTCCGGTGACCGGCTGGACTTCGATCTGTGGAACGTAAGGTCCGCGGTCCGTTTTCTGGAGACTTATGACCGACCGGAGCCCTTCTTACTGTATCTTTCGATCCAGTCGCCCCATCCGCCCTATTACGCCGAGGAAAAGTGGCTCAACAAAGTAAATGCTGATAACCGGCACCACCCGATCCCCCAGCCGGACTGGGAGCTGAAGCCCCAGATCCTGCCCAAGATCCAGGAACGGCGCCGCATGGACAAAGCAGATCCTGCCCTGCTGCAGCAGATCAGTGATACCTATGATGCTATGTGCATGCGGGTGGACCATCAGGCCGGCATGCTCCTGGAAGCTCTGCGCAAAGCAGGTCTGTATGAGGACACCGCCTTCTTCTTCATGTCCGACCATGGGGACTTCGCCGGGGATTATGGTCTGGTGGAAAAGACCCAGAATACATTTGAGGATTGCCTGACCCATACTCCCATGATCCTGAAGCCGCCGGCAGGCTATGACTGTGCGCCTGGCCTCCGCACTTCCCTTACGGAGAACATCGACCTGTTCGCCACGGTACTGGAACTGACGGGTGCATCTCCCACGTTACCGCACTTCGGCCGGTCCCTGCTTCCGGCCCTGCCTGGTGAGACCCTGATCCGCCATTTCGTACATACAGAGGGCGGCCGGCTGCTGAGTGAAATGCACTGCCGGGAGGCAGAAAGCCCCGGTGCCACCGATCCCACCGATCTTTACTGGCCCCGTGTCGGTCTGCAGCAGGAAAACGGTACACCCATGTACCATACGAAAGCCTGCATGATCCGCAACGACCGCTATAAATACGTCCGCCGCTTATATGAGGCAGATGAGTTTTATGATCTCCTGCAGGATCCTGATGAGATCCACAACCTGATCCATGATCCTCGCTACAAGGACATGCTGGGCTATATGCGGGACAAGATGCTGTCCTTCTACATGGAGACCAGTGATATCGTACCGTTCATTCCGGATGCCCGATAAACCGCATCCACAAACAAAAAACCGGGTATGCCCACCTAAGGGTATACCCGGTTTTGATTTTATAAGAGTTCTTTCAGATCAGAAAAAGGTTCCAGCGAACGCTTCAGGATCCCGTTCATATAGGCGATGGCCATGCCGTAATTGATGATCGGCACGTTCTGATCCGCCGCGCAGCGCAGACGATACTGCATTTCCCGCTCGGTGATCATGCATCCACCACAATGGAGGATCATATGATAGGGTGTCAGGTCCAGCGGGAAGTCTGTACCACTGGAGGTCTCGAAATGGATCTTCTTCTGGGTGAAGGATTCCAGCCACCGGGGGATCTTGACAGTCCCGATGTCCTCACACTGTCTGTGATGTGTGCAGGCCTCGGAGATGAGGATCGTATCTCCGTCTTTAAGTGTTTCGATGGCATGCAGCCCCGCAAGGAAGGGCTGCAGATTGCCCTTATAGCGGGCCATCAGAATGGAAAAGGACGTCAATGGAACTTCAGCAGGTACGATCTTGGAGACCTTGCCGAAGACCTGGCTGTCCGTTACTACCAGACGCGGCGGCTCGCGTAATGCTGCAAGCGCGCTTTCCAGCTGATCGTCCTGGACCACCAGCGCCTGCGCGCCTGCCTCCAGGATATCACGGATGACCTGTTGCTGCGGAAGGATCAACCGTCCTTTCGGTGCGGAGGCATCGATGGGGACCACAAGGATGACCACGTCCCCCGGCTTAAGCAGATCCCGGACCAGATACCGGTCCTGATTCTCCTCAGGAACCAGCTTGCCAATACGTTCCTTCAGCTCGAAGATTCCGGCGCCTGTGGTCGCACTGACAGCGATGCTGCGATCGTCCGTCACCGGAGCTCCCGCAAGGTCCGCCTTATTATAAACGATCAGATAGGGAATGTTCTTTTCTTCGATGCGCTTTTGCAGTGCCTCGTCCTCAGGACTCATGCCCTGCTCAGCATCCACTACGAGCAATGCGATGTCCGTCTTGTTGAGGACACGATACGCCCTGCGGATCCGCTCCTGCCCTAATGCGCCCACATCATCGATACCCGGTGTATCGATCATCACGACAGGTCCCAAGGGCAAAAGCTCCATGGATTTCTGCACCGGATCCGTGGTCGTACCCTTGGTATCCGAGACGATGGCAAGATCCTGCCCTGTCAGGGCATTGATCACACTGGATTTTCCGGCGTTGCGGCGGCCAAATATACCGATGTGCAGCCGCTCCGCTCCGGGTGTCTGATTCAGGCCCATTTGCTCATCCTCTCCAATGTTTGATGTGTTCTTGTTCTTCCAGTTCTTTTCTCTTTCTGCGCTTCTTTTTGTGATTGTCGATGGTTTCTTTCCAGATCGAAGGACTCAGAAGCAGCAGCAACGGCATCAGTTCCAGACGTCCGGCCAGCATGTCAAATATCAGGACCAGCTTGGATATCGGAGAAAAGAAGGCGTAATTGCCCCAAGGGCCGACCAGTTCCAGACCGGGACCGATGTTGTTGAAGGTCGCCGTAACGGCCGTAAAGGAAGAAACCATGTCGACCTTGTCAAAGCTCAAAACCAGCATGGAGAACGCGAAGATCATGACGTAGATCGCCAGGTATACGCTGACGGAACGGACTGTCTCGTGTTCAATAGCCCGTCCCTCGAAATGGAGCTTGCGCACACTGTGGGGATGGATATAATATCCGATCTCCTTGGGAATGGTCTTCAGCAGCATGACGATACGGGATACCTTGATACCGCCGCCGGTGCTGCCGGCGCAGCCGCCGATGAACATGATCATGACCAGGATGGTCTTGGACTGCTGGGGCCAGAGGTTGAAATCCGTCGTAGCATAACCGGTCGTTGTCATGACGGAACTGACCTGGAAATACGCATCGGTCAGCGCCATGCCCACATTGTGATACCGGTACAGGATATTCATGGTGATGAAGATCGTAGATACGGCCATAATCGCCAGGTACCAGTGCAGCTCTTCACTTTTCAGCGCTTCTTTAATACGCCCCATCAGGATGAAATAATAGATGTTGAAGTTGATACCAAACAGCATCATGAAGATCGCGATCACGATCTTACAAAAATGCGAGTAGGACTGGATGCTGGTGCCCCGGACGCCGAAACCGCCCGTACCTGCCGTACCAAAGCTTAAGGTTACGGAATCAAAACCGCTCATTCCGCCGATCTTCAGAAGGATGATCAGGGTCACGGTCATAGCGAAATAGATCGCATACAGGATCAGCGCTGTCTGCCGGATCTTCGGCGTCAGCTTGCCGACGACCGGGCCAGGGCTTTCTGCGCGCAGCAGATACACACTGGAACCTCCGGAGATCGGCAGGATCGCAAGGATAAAGACCAGCACACCCATACCACCGATCCAGTGGGTGAA
>CADBPG010000208.1 GCA_902796435.1 uncultured Eubacteriales bacterium
CCCTCATCCATCATCAAGGATTATATCAAAAAAGCTGCCAAATATGAGGCAGCGGGCGTGCGTGAGTACTGGATCATCGATCCGATCAAGCGGCGCGTGTGTACATATGATTTTACAGAAGGAAGTGCACCGGGGATCTATCCCTTATCCGGAAAAGTCCCGGTCGCCATCTTTGACCAGGAACTGGAGATCGATCTGGATGAATACCAGGAGTTTCTCTGAGGTCAAAAGGAAGAATTTTAAGGAGGCATCATCATGACCAACGAAGAAAGAATGCAGCAGTTAAGCATCACCTTGCCGGAGGCACCGGCGGCCGGCGGCCTGTACACCCCGTTCGTCCAGACAGGAAACCTGGTCTTTGCCAGCGGCTTTGTTCCTGCGGCGTCGGAGGATCCCTTGAAGGGCAAGCTGGGTCAGGATCTGACCATCGAGCAGGGGCAGGAAGCGGCCCGCCTTTGCATCCTGAACATGCTGGCCGCTTACAAGCGTGATTTCGGCACGATCAACAATATCAAGCGTGCGGTCAAGCTGGTGGCCTTCATCCAGTCCGCGCCGGATTTCTACAGCCAGGCACAGGTCGCCAACGGCGCCAGCCAGTTGGTGATCGATCTGTTCGACGCGCCGGCACCGGCCCGCTCTGCCATCGGTATGGCAGCCCTTCCGCTGAATGTTCCGGTAGAGGTCGAGGCAGTATTTGAGGTAGAATAAAAAAATAGGCGGTCAGAATGATTTCTGATCGCCTTGTTTAGTTAGCTATTCTTCCTGTAAATCAAGATCAGACCCTTGATCAGCAGATCGTCATCGATGATGATCTGCTTTTTGCTGTGGGACAGGATCGGCCGTGCCAGACCGCCGGTGGCCACGACCGTGGCCTTCTCACCAAGCTCTTCTTCGATCCGGTCGATCATGCCATCGAACATGGAGGCCTGGCCGTAGATGAGGCCGCTCTTCATGCAGTCGATGGTGTTGGTGCCGACCACGTGGCCAGGCGCTTCCAGACTGATGTTCTGCAGCTGGGAAGCCCGGGAGGCCAGTGCATCCAGAGAGATGCGCACGCCGGGGATGATCACGCCGCCGCGGTAGTTGGAATTCGCGTCGATCACGCTCATGGTGCTGGCGGTGCCCAGATCCAGGACGATCAGCGGAGGCTTGTATTCGGCCAGCGCCGCGACCGCGTCCACCACCAGGTCAGAACCCAGCTGCTTCGGATTGTCGATCAGGATGTTGAGCCCGGTCTTGACGCCGGGGCCAACGACCAGCGCATCGGTATCGCAGAAGATGCGGACAGCACGCTTCAGGATATCGGTCAGCTGCGGAACCACGGAGGAGATGATCGCACCGTCGATCTCATGCCGGTCGATGCCGTGCATCAGCACGATGTTGCGGAAGAAGACGGCGTATTCATGCTCGGTCTTCTGGTGATCCGTCGCCACGCGGGCGGAAAACAGGATCTCGTTATTATCATTGACGACACCGATGACGATGTTGGTATTGCCGGTATCCAGAGCCAGGATCATTTTCAGTGTCCTCCTTTAAATAATAAGCGCAGTGCTTTGACGATCGTACCGGACAGGATGCCGGCCACAATGGCTTCCAGGACGCCGTTGACCGCGATCACGCTCATGATGGCGGCGAAGAGGGCGGAGTAGGAGATGCCGATTGCTTCAGCGTAGGCATGTCCGAACAGGATGTAGATCAGCCCCATGACGAGGATCGTGTTGGTTAGGGAGCCTGCCACACCGCTGATGATCAGGCCTACGGTGTCGGTACCCTTTTTCCCCTGCATGAGTTTTTTCAGCGCCTGGTAGACAAAATACGGTACCACACCCACCAGGATCCGTGGTACATAGCAGATGATCAGGCTCCACACAGGGCCCAGCGGCGTGATGCCGGCAGACAGGAAGGGGGAAAAGATGAAAGAGGTCAGTGCGGGGGACGTGGTGGCCATGATCATGCTGGAAAGGCCAAATAAAAAGCCCAGAACAGCGCCGCGTTTCGGTCCCAGAAGCAGGGAGCCGATGATGACCGGTATATGGATCGTGGTCGCGTTGATCACGCCCAGAGGGATATAGCCGAGCGACGGTGTGAAGGCCAGCAGAAAGATGATCGCGCCGAGCAGCGCCGTCTGTACAAGTCCGAGAGTCCGGCTCTTATCAGATGTGAGGTTCATATTCGATTGTTCCTTTCGATGATGAGCTGGTGCTCCTTAAGGGGATGCACCGCAGCCCCATTATAAAGAATACATTGGGGTTTGTCAATCTATGGAATAGACAGGAAAATCGATTGAAAACAGGATATTGTTTTGGTATAATCAAGCCATGCAATACATTCTATCGTGAAAGAGGTGTTTTCCCATGCAATTCGGTTATTTTGATGACGTACGCAAGGAATATGTGATCACTACACCCAAGACGCCTTTGCCCTGGATCAACTACCTGGGTTCGGAGGATTTCTTCGGCCTGATCTCCAATACGGCGGGCGGCTATACCTTCTATAAGGATGCCAAACTTTTGCGCATCACCCGGTATCGGTACAACAACACGCCCCTGGATAACGGCGGACGGTATTATTATATCAAGGATGGAGATACCATCTGGAATCCTGGCTGGCAGCCTACGCAGACGCCTCTGGACAGCTACGAGTGCCGCCACGGCCTGGGCTATTCCATCTTTACCGGCAGCAAGAACGGTCTGAAGGCGCAGATGGAAGCCTTTGTGCCGGTGCATGACGCCTGTGAGATCCATCGTGTCACGCTGACGAACGAGGGTACAGAGGAAAAGAATGTCGACCTCTTCAGCTTCATCGAGTTCTGCCTGTGGAACGCGCAGGACGACCAGACCAACTTCCAGCGTAACTTCTCCACCGGTGAGGTCGAGGTCATCGGCAGCACCATTTATCATAAGACAGAGTACCGGGAGCGCCGCAACCACTTCGCGGTGTATTCCGTCAACAAGGAGATCGAAGGCTTCGACACCAGCCGCGACGCGTTCATCGGCCAGTACAATGGTTTCCATGACCCGGAAGCGGTCCTGGAAGGCAAGTCCCGCAATTCCGTGGCCCATGGCTGGGCACCCGTTGGTTCCCACCATCTGAAGGTCCAGCTGGCACCTGGCGCTTCTGAAAGCTTCATTTTCGTGCTGGGCTACTGCGAGAACCCCAGAGACCAGAAGTTCGAAGCTCCGAACGTGATCAACAAAAAGCCGGCCAACGAACTGCTGGCCAAGTATCAGACAGACGCCCAGGTGGACGAGGCTCTGGCCGCGCTGCATACCTACTGGGATGAGCTGCTCTCCACCTACACGGTCAAGACCGCGGACGAGAAGCTGAACCGCCTGGTCAATGTATGGAACCAGTACCAGTGCATGGTCACCTTCAACATGAGCCGCAGCGCCAGCTACTTTGAAAGCGGCATGGGCCGTGGCATGGGCTTCCGTGACTCCTGCCAGGATCTGCTGGGCTTCGTCCACCTGATCCCGGAGCGTGCCCGTGAGCGTATCATCGATATCGCCAACACCCAGTTTGAGGATGGCAGCACCTATCATCAGTATCAGCCGTTGACCAAGAAGGGCAATGCCGACATCGGTGGCGGATTCAACGATGACCCGCTGTGGCTCATCGCCGGCACCAGCATCTATCTGCGTGAGACGGGTGATTTCTCCATCCTGGACGAGCCCTGCGCCTTCGACAGTGATTTCAGCAAGGCGGTCCCGCTGATGGAGCATCTGCGCCGCAGCTTCGCTTTCACCACCAATAACCGTGGCCCGCATAAACTGCCGCTGATCGGCCGTGCGGACTGGAATGACTGTCTGAACCTGAACTGCTTCTCTGAAGAGCCGGGCGAGAGCTTCCAGACCTTCGGCCCCAGTGAAGGACCGGTGGCAGAGTCCGTCTTCATCGCCGGTATGTACGTCAAATACGGCAAGGCCTACGCTGACATCTGCGAAGCCATCGGCCTGACCGAGGAAGCGGCGGACGTCCGCGCCAAGGTGGATGAGATGGTCGCCATCGTCGAAGATGCTGGTTGGGACGGCGAATGGTTCGTCCGCGCCTATGATGCCTTCGGCAACCCCGTCGGCAGCAAGGTCTGCGAAGAAGGCCAGATCTACATCGAGCCCCAGGGCATGTGCATCATGGCGGGCATCGGTGTCAAGAACGGCAAGGCCGCCACAGCTCTGAAGAGTGTCGAGGAGCGGCTGGATACCAAATTCGGTATCGTCCTGCATCAGCCCGCATATACGAGATATCATGTCGAACTGGGTGAGATCTCCTCTTATCCGCCTGGATATAAAGAAAACGCCGGTATCTTCTGCCACAACAATCCTTGGATCGTTGCCGCGGAGACCGAGCTTGGCCATGGCGATCGTGCCTTTGAAGTCTTCAAGAAGACCTGCCCTGTCTATCTGGAAGAGATCAGCGAAGTCCATCGCACCGAGCCTTATGTCTACTGCCAGATGGTCGCCGGTAAGGACGCACCGACCTTTGGTGAAGGCAAGAACAGTTGGCTGACCGGTACCGCCGCCTGGACGTTCACCGCCATCAGTCAGTACATCCTGGGCATCCAGCCACGCTTCGACGGCCTGAAGGTCGATCCCTGCATCCCGGCGTCCATGGATGGCTTCACTTTGAACCGTAAGTTCCGCGGCGTCCTGTACAAGATCACCGTGGATAACAGCGCGCATGTACAGAAGGGCGTGGCTGCAATGTATGTCAATGGCGTTAAGGTAGAAGGCAATGTGATCCCGCTTGCGGAGGGTCCGGAAGCAGAGGTCAGAGTCGTTATGGGATGAAATGAGCGGTACAGTCAAGATCCTTCTTGTCCAGACTGCGAATATGAATTTCGGAGATACTGTAATTGCAAACAACAATGAGTATCTGCTGCACAAGGCTATGGGCAGAAGAAAGCATGTAGTCATCAATTACAGTATCTCGTCCAGAGATATCGGACAACTGAAATATGTTGATGCAGTGGTCTTTGCGGGCGGGATCATCAAAGCTACGAATGAAAAATTCTGGATCTACATCCCGGAATTGCTCAATGAAGCGGAACGGCTACAAATCCCGGTTTTTTTAAGCGGGATCGGTGTCGAAAGGTTCATTCCGGGCAATGAAGCCAGTGAAGGGCTTAAGCAGGCATTGAATCTTTCCTGCGTCAAGGGCATCAGCGTCAGAGATGATCTTGAGACGCTGATGCGGGATTATGTGACGAATCCGGAGATTTGCCTCAGCAAAACGACAGACGTAGCTGTCTGGAGCCGCTGGACCTATAAAGAGGCACTGAAGGCTGCAAGGCGTGCAGAGGACAAGCGGATCGGGGTTGGAATCGTCCGGGAAAGGCTGTTCGCAGATTATGGACATCCGGAGATGACCCGTGACAAACAGATCGCTTTTTGGATCGGTGTCATTAAGGAGCTGGAGCAAAAAGGTCTGCCCTGGGTATTATTCACCAACGGGGACCGTAATGACGAGAATTTTGCCGAGGAGATCTTACAGACGATCGGTCATGGTGACAAGTTGCCGACGCCGCGTGACGGTACGCAGCTGGTTACTTGGATCTCTCAGATGCAGGGCGTGATCGCTGGCCGCATGCACTCCAACATCATTGCGTATGCTTTGGGCGTGCCCAGTGTCGGCTTTGTATGGAATCAGAAACTGCAGTTCTGGGGGGAAAGGATCGGCCATCCGGAACGGTTTTTCCCTGTAGATCAAATGGATCCGGCAAAGATGGTCGATACATTGTATCAAGCGCTGGACAAACCGATCCGGGTCTCGCGACAGTTGAGGCTGCCGGCTTATCGGGCATTGAAGCGATTTGCCAGGAAATGGTGTAGAGTCCGTGAAGAGCGCATGGTAGTAAAAGACATCGATTGGAGCAAGTACCTTGTTGCTGTCGGCATGGGTGGGATGGAATTAAGATATTCATCGACACACTCGAGAGAAGCACTGGAGACATCATTAAAGAATGGATTCAGATTCTTGCATGTAGATGTCCGACTGACCAGTGATCTGATCCCAGTCTGCATCAGTCGCTGGCATGAGGAAACCTTCGATCATATGAATCTTCCAGTCGAGAAGGAGGGATATCAGGAAGCATTGCCTTACGATGTTTTTGCAAAGGCAAAGTTTTATCAGAGATTCTCGCCACTTTCTTTCCAGGATTTTGCAAAAACATATGCGGATCTGTCGCCGGAACAGCAGCCCCGGGTCATTCTGGGTATCGGAAAACCGTCCGGAGAGAAACTGGCGGTCCTTCTGGAATGCCTGAAAGAACAATTCGAGCAGGGGCAGCTGCCACGGAAAGAATTCATCCTTCGGATGGAACGAAGAGCGGATATATTGACGGTTCGGGAAGCATTTCCTGATATTGATGTCATGTATCATCTTGCACCTAAAGCCGATACGATCTGGGCGGAGAAATGCGCAAAGGATCTGGCTTGGAGCAAGAAAAACAAGGTCCGATACGTCAGTATGAATCTGAGAAACTATGAGGGAGAGATCCCAGAACTGATCCGTCAGTTTCCGGTACGACCGTACATTTTCACCTTCGTGAAAACGGGACGAATCGAGGAAGCAATCAATGACGGAGTATCTATGGTAGGCTCCCGATATTATGATGTTGCATATCTCAACAGGCTTACTAAAGAATGAAGTAAAGGAGAATCATCATGCAGTATCCACAATTCCCCAGAACCACCGTTGGCGGCGAATCAGTCTCCCGCCTGATCATGGGCAGCAACTGGCTCCTGGGCTGGAGCCATACCAGCGTTTCGGCGGATCAGATGATCAAACGCCGTTATGACAGTGTGGAATCCTTCAAGCCTGTGCTGGAGACCTATCTGAAATACGGGATCGATACGATCATGGCACCCTTCGTGGCTTCGCCGGATCTGGTGCGGGCCATCAAGGATACGGAGCAGAAATGCGGCCGCAGGATCATCATGGTCGACACCCCGTTCCTGAACATGGACGATACGCCGGAAGGCCGCAAGGAAGCGGAGCAGGCGGTCAAAGCCTCTAAAGAGATCGGTTCTACCTTCTGCCTGATCCACCATGCCTGCGCGGAGCAGCTGGTCAACAAGAATCTGCAGCAGATCGTCCGCCTGGACGACTACACCAAGATGATCCGTGACGCCGGCCTGATCCCGGGTCTGTCCGCTCATATGCCGGAAATGATTGTCTATTCTGACGCGAACGGTTATGACGTGGAGACCTATATCCAGATCTTCAACTGCATGGGCTTCCTGATGCAGATCGAGGTCGAGACCGTCGCGTCCATCATCCACAACGCAAAGAAGCCGGTC
>CADBPG010000209.1 GCA_902796435.1 uncultured Eubacteriales bacterium
CACCGATTACACCATCTTCGGTGATGGCAGGATCCTTCTGACCCAGACGGTCAACGTGCCGGAGGGCTGCCCGATCCTGGCCCGCATTGGCCTGAAGATCCACGCGCAGCAACTGCCCGATGTCATCTGGTATGGCCCGGAACAGGAGTCCTATCCGGACCGCATGGCCGCCGTCTGGCCGAAGCGCTGCACCGCCAAGGTGGCGGATCAGGCAGAGACCATGTATGTACGCCCACAGACCTATGGTGATCATGCAGAAACCCGGCTTCTGGCCGTGTCCGATGGAAAACGGGGTCTGGCCCTCATGGGCTTCGCGCCGATGAGCATGAAGGCCGTGCCGTATACCGAAGAACAGCTGGCGGATGCGGAACATATCTGCGAACTGCCCGCTTCTTCTGAAACCTATGTGTACGCGGACTTCCGGCAGACCGGCTTAGGCAATGCCAGCTGCGGCGCTGAGGTCTTCCCGCCCTATCAGGTCACGCCTGGTACCTATCGGTATTCGGTCACGCTTCTGCCCTATCATGACGCGGATCCGATCGGGCTGAAGAATTTCCGCTATCCGGAAGAATGCACGCCGGCACCGGATCTCGTGGAGCAGATCCCCGGGACCGCCCGCGAGCGGCTCTTCCACCGCTACCGTGACCCCAGCGATCCGGATATTCGCAAAGCATTAGGGTATTAAGGAGCATTGTCTATGCAACAGCGCACCACTTGATGCGAGAATTAGATCAAATCAGTTTTTCGCGTCCCAATTATGATATCAAATGGTGCGTTTTACCCATCATTCATCTTATTCAAGAAACAAACAAGGCCTTCAGCGTCTGTCTCAACGACAGATCCTGAAGGCCTCTTTTCTTGCGTTTCAGATTCTACAGGCTTTCGAAGTTCCGTACGCCCTTGCCGCGGATCCAGAGATACAGCAGCAGGCTCAGGATGGCAGAGAGCAGGATGTACGCACCCAGGACGATCTCCACCTGGAGGGTCCGGCCCTTCCATAAGTACAAACCTATGAAGGCGATCACATACAGCCAGCAGCCAAACATGCCGAAGAAGGCACTTCCACCCTGCTTGATGGGCGCCGTTTCACTGGTCCAGTTCAGATTCGGCATCTTCAGGCCGAGCATCAGACCCCACAGAGCAAACAGGACCGTGAGCAGCAGGCTTGCCACGACGAATAGAATGCTGACTGTCAGGCTGGCTTTCATCCCCACAGCGCAAAGCACCGCCGCGACCAACATGGGCACGCCGTTCATCAGCAGCGCCATGTTCAGCTTGGACTTCAGCACGTCCCAGGTACGAACCGGCAAAGAGCGGATCAGCCACAGCGTCTTGCCCTCCAAGGAGACGGACGGCGCGGTGATGGCGTCCGTCGCAACCAGCATGCCCACGATGGCAAGCAGGATCACAGGCACCGTGTTTGCACCTAATAAACCACCCAGCATGTACAGGAAGTCCTCACTCTTGATCAGGACGAAGATACCCAGCACTGGCAGCAGCAGGATGCCCAAGCCGCAGTTCAGCAGATAGGTGGGGCTGCCCAGGAACCGCTGGATCTCCCGTCCCAGCAAGGCACGGGACACACTCTTCTGCTGCATGGGTTTCTCATGGTAGACCTTGGTGGCGACCGCACCCGTCGCCGTGGAGATGCCGATGAAGGTCCGCTTCAAAAGCATCCACGTCAGCGCCAGCAGGACCGCCACTACCGCCGCCACGATCAGCAGGGAGACCAGGTCACCCTCGGGCGCGTGTCCTAACCAGTACAGGCCCTTGGCCGCACCCTTGATCTGCTCCGCATAGATCATCGCGTTGTTTACCAGCTTGTTCAACAGCATCTGCGCTCTGAAGTACAGGAAATAGTACAGACCGATACCGGCTATCGAGATCACCGCCGTGGCCAGACCCTTATTCTTAAGTTTCAGGCTGATCTTCGCCACGACCCAGCCCAGCAGGCAGGACAGCACGAGTACGACCAAGGCGATGAGCAGCAGCATGATCAGCCCGCAGAGGATCACGCCGATACCCGGGCGGGCCTTGATCCAGTAGACCAAAAGCGCCGGAACATAGACGACACCTGCGTACATCAGCCCCAAGAAGAACACGTTCAGGATCCTGGAGGCCAGGATGACCCCAACAGGGATCGGCATGGACAGAAGCAGATCATTGTCCTTTGCCAGATACAGACTGCTGAAGGTACTGAACGCACCACCGAAGGTGCCCAGGAAGATGGCGAGCATCCCCATCAAGGTGAAATACAGCCAGCCGACACCCAGATCCACCAACGGTCCGCAGATCTCACCGGCGGTCATGAAGAAGGTGCCGCCCAAAACACCGACCATCAGGAACGCGAAAAACAGCATGCCGCCCAGCGTGCCGACCCTGGAACGGGCCGTGTTGGTCTTCGCATTGTAATAATAAGAACGGAAGACCTCCTGCATCTGCTTTTTCAGAAGTACTTTCAGCATCATTCCGCCTCCAGTTCCAGGAACACCTCTTCCAGCGAATCATCGCCCTTGACCTCTTCCATGGTGCCCGAGCGGATCAGTCGGCCCTGCTTGATGATGGCGACCTTGTCACACAGTTTTTCCGCGACCTCCAGGACGTGCGTTGAGAAGAAGATCGCGCCGCCATTGTCGCAGACCTCGCGCATCATTTCCCGCACCAGATGGGATGCCTTGGGATCCAGACCGACGAAGGGTTCGTCCATGACGATCAGTTTCGGGTCGTGGAGCCAGGCGGAAACGATGGCCAGCTTCTGCTTCATGCCATGAGAATAAGAAGCGATGGGCTGCGCCAGGGCGCCCGTCAGTTCAAACCGACCGGCATATTCATGGATGCGGGCCTCGCGGTCAGCCTTGGATACACCAAAGATATCCGCCACGAAATTCAGGTATTTGATGCCTGTCATGTATTCATACAGGTCCGGATTGTCCGGGATGTAGGCCAGGATCTTTTTGACCGCCAGCGGATCCTCCCTGACAGAGATCCCGCCCACGCGGATCTCGCCCTGGTCGAACTGCTGGATGCCCACGACAGAACGCAGGGTCGTTGTCTTGCCGGCGCCGTTATGGCCGATAAAACCGTAGATCTCGCCCGGAGCGATGTGCAGACTCAGGTCATCGACTGCCTTGACTGTTCCGAATGTCTTCGTCAGATGTTCGATAGAAAGCATTGTGCATTTCCTCCGCATGTTTTTATGTACAGCATGCGGTCATTATAGCACCATGTTTTTGCCACTTCAACCGCAAGGGATAGAAGATCGATTTCAGGGATATTTTCTGAGATTTCCTATTGACTTTTATCATCGCAAATAGTATAACTATATTTGCTTTAAAAGTTTAGCATAGGTTGATTTTTGGTTTAGAATCAAGCACACAACGATAAGGACAGAAATAATTATGGATGCTGAACAGTTGAACTCGGATATCGGGCGTAAGATCCGCGATCTGCGCAAACAAAACGGGTTGACCCAGCAGGAACTGGCAGACCGTGCGGAGCTGACCAAGGGCTTTATATCGCAGCTGGAGCGGGGCCAGGTTTCTCCTTCGGTCGTTACCTTATTCGATCTGATCGAATGCCTGGGCACCACACCTGCGGACTTCTTTCCGGGCCGGGACCAGGAACCCATCGTCTTCGCCGAGAAGGATTCCTTCGAGAAGATCGATGATGAGGGCAATATCACCCGCTGGCTCGTGCCCTCGGCCCAGAGCAACCAGATGGAGCCTCTGTGGGTGCAGATCCAGCCCCACAGCACTTTGCCGCTGGACGAACCGCACAATGGTGAAGAATTCGGCTATGTTCTTTCCGGCCGCATCTTCCTGTACCGCGATGACCAGCGTTTCGAGGTCAAGGCCGGAGAAAGCTTCTATTATGAAGCGGACAGATCACACCGCATCGAAAACCCGGGCAACCGTCCGGCCCGCTTACTGTGGGTCAGCACGCCGCCCAGTTTTTGAGCCATATATCATCTTTAAATGCAACAAGGAGACGTACACGCGATGGAAACTGCACACGAAAACATTATTGAATTAAAGCACATTTCCAAGATCTTTGATGATGGTTTCTCTTTGCTGGACTTCAATCTGGAAGTCAAACGCGGAGAATTCGTGACCATCCTTGGACCTTCCGGCTGCGGCAAGACCACGACCCTGCGTATGATCGCGGGCTTCGATCTGCCCACCGAGGGTGATATCCTGCTGAACGGCAAAGATATCTCCCAGCTGCCGCCAAATATGCGCCCGGTCAACACGGTATTCCAGCGATACGCTCTCTTTCCGCATATGAACATCTTCGACAACATCGCCTTTGGTCTGAAGCAGAAGAAGATGGCCAAGGACGAGATCCGCAAGAAGGTCAAGAAGGTCCTGGAGCTGGTGGACCTGGAAGGCTTCGAGAAGCGTTCCATCTCTACCCTGTCCGGTGGACAGCAGCAGCGTGTCGCCATCGCCCGCGCGCTGGTCAACGAGCCGGAGATCCTGCTTCTGGACGAGCCTCTGGGCGCCCTGGACCTGAAGATGCGCAAGGAAATGCAGATCGAACTGAAGGCCATGCATGACGAGCTGGGCATCACCTTCATCTACGTCACCCATGACCAGGAAGAAGCCCTGACCATGTCCGATAAGATCGTGGTCATGTCCAAGGGTAAGATCCAGCAGATCGGCACACCGGAGGATATCTACAACGAGCCTCAGAATGCCTTCGTGGCCGACTTCATCGGCGAAAGCAACATCTTTAACGGCATCATGACCGGCCCGATGAAGGCTCGTTTCGCCGGCGGACAGTTCCAGTGCGTGGACGACGTGCCCGAAGGCACCCAGATCACCGCGGTCATCCGTCCGGAAGATATCACCATCACCACGCCGGCTGAGGGCCAGATCCGCGGCCGCGTCAGCTCCGTCATCTTCAAGGGCATGCATTATGAGATCACCGTCCAGTCCGGTCGTTACGAAGTCGTCATCCAGAGCACCCGCTCCGCCACCGTGGGCGACCTGGTGGGCATGACCGTCGAGCCGGACGGCATCCACATCATGATCGCGGAAGACCATACCAACGTATTCCCGGTGGATATGAACCGTGACCACAAGTTGGAGTTCAACGGCAAGAAGCTGCGCACCAGCCTGACACAGCTGATCAAAGGCACCCGCCGCAATGAGGACAACATGCTGGTGAATGAGAACGGCGAAGTCCTGGATCCGGAAAAGATCCACATCATCGCCGCCATCGAGCCGATGGATATCCGCATGACCGACGATGTGGACGCGGAAGATGTCCTGATCGAAGGCACCATCAGCAACCTGATCTACAAGGGCGACCATTACAGCTACGTCATCAATACGGAACTGGGACAGGACTTCATCGTGGACGATGAATATCTGTGGAACCTGGGTGACCAGATCGGCCTGATCCTCCCGATCGAGAAGATCCGCTTCTCCCTGAAGAAGTAAGAGGAGGCGCCGCATGAAATTTTCCCGTAAGACCCTGGGCATCCCCTATGCCCTCTTCCTCCTGCTCTTCGTGGTGATCCCGCTCATCGTACTTTTCTACTACGCTTTCACCAACGGGCAGGGGCAGTTCACACTGAAGAACCTGATCGGTTTCTTCACAGACCCGAACACCTTGGGCACTCTGTTCTACAGTCTGTTGATCGCCATCTGCACCACGCTGGTATGTCTGTTGATCGCCTATCCGGTCGCCTATATCCTGGCCACCAGCAAGCTGAAGAAAAAGGCTGTCATCATCATGCTCTTCGTCATGCCGATGTGGATCAACTTCTCGCTGCGCATCACCGCCCTCAAGGAGATCCTGACGCTGATCGAGGGGAACCTGGCCTATCATCCGTTTCTGAACTCTGTCATCGGTATGACCTATGACTTTCTGCCCTTCATGATCCTGCCGATCTACAACACGATCGCCAAGCTGGATCCGTTCCTGATCGAGGCGGCCAGGGATCTGGGTGCGGACGAGCGCAAGGCTTTTCTGCACGTCACCCTGCCCCTTTCCGTCCCCGGTATCGTCAGTGGTATCTCTATGGTATTCCTGCCGGCCATGACCAACTACGTCGTTCTGGATATGCTCTATAACAGCACGTACATCATGGGCAGCCTGATCGGCAGCTATTTCTCCGCTTACAACTGGCACGGCGGATCCATGATCGCCCTGGTCCTTCTGGGCATCATCTGTGTGTTCACCCTGCTGATGGGCGGTCAAAATGAAGAAGACGCAAGAACAGGAGGTGCCGTACTGTGATGAAAAAAGTGATTCGTCCTCTGGTTCCTATACTCACCCTGCTCTTCCTCTACGCGCCGATCCTGATCCTGGCTTTCTACAGTTTCACCGACGCGACGCAGATCGGTTCGATCCGCGGATTTACCTTGAAGAACTACGTCACCCTCTTCACCACTGAGGAATTGCGTGACATGATCGTCGGCACCCTGCTTTTGGCCTTAGGCTCTGCCATCCTGGCCACCATTCTGGGAACGCTGGGCGCCATCGGGTCCTTCTACTCCCGCAAGCGCACCGCTTCTGCCATTACAACCGTCAACCAGATCCCCGTCATCAACGCGGATGTGGTCACCGGTTTCTCCATCTGCATCCTGCTGGTCGTCGTATTCGGCATCAGCAAGGATACCTACATTCCTCTGATCATCGGTCATGTGACCCTGTCCGCGCCTTTCGTCTATCTCTCGGTCGTTCCGAAACTCAAGCAGATGGACTCCAGCCTGTATGAGGCGGCGCTGGATTTAGGCGCTACGCCCAGGGTCGCCCTGTTCCGGGTCATCATCCCGCAGATCCTCTCCGGTGTGATCTCCGGTTTCTCCCTGGCCGTGACCCTGTCTCTGGATGATTATTTCATCGCGACCTATACCAAACCCGCGACGTTCGATACCATCAGCACCTACGTCGTCAACGCCACCAAAGGTTCTCAGACTTCGATCAAGACCGCACTTTGGGCCCTGTCCACCGTGATCTTCCTGATCGTGATCCTCATCGTTCTTGGCATGAACCTGAAGGGCCGGAAGGATGGAAAGGAGGGTGCAAGATGAAAAGAATCATAGCGATCATCGTTGCGCTGCTTCTCGTCGCTGGATTATTCCTGAGCGCCTTGCAGCCTCTGCTCGCGGAGGAAGACGAAGTGGTCCTTCGGGTCTGCAGCTGGGAAGAATATATCGACCTGGGCGACTGGGGCGAGGATGAAGTGATCGATCTGGAAAGCGGCGATATCTTCGGCGAGAATTCCATGGTCGATGACTTCGAAGACTGGTATTACGAGACCTACGGCAAACGGGTTCGGGTGGAATACTCCACCTTCGGTACCAACGAGGACCTGTACAACATGCTGACCCTGGGTGATGTTTATGACATCGTCTGCCCTTCGGAATACATGATCATGAAGCTCATGGCCGAGGACCGGGTCGCGCCGCTGTCTGAAGAATTCTTCGATACCTCCAACGAACTGAACTATTACATCAAGGGAGTCTCCCCCTACATCCGCCGCATCTTCGAGACCCATGACATCAACGGTGTCACCTGGGACAAATGTGCCGCCGGCTTCATGTGGGGCATCACCGGCTTCGTATACAACCCGGATGTGGTCTCCAAGGAAGAAGCTTCTACCTGGCGGCTGATGGAGAACCGGGATTTCGCCCGGCAGATCACCGTCAAGGACAACGTCCGCGACACCTATTTTGCTGCTGTCGGCGCTCTGAAGCACGATCTTCTGACTTCCGAGGAATTCGTAAATGATCCCAACTATGCCATGAACCTGCAGGATGAGATGAACGATGTATCCCAGGATATGATCGATCAGACGCAGGAGTATCTGCAGGGGATCAAGAACAACCTCTACTCCTTCGAGACTGACTCCGGTAAAGCGGATATGATCACCGGCAAAGTGGTTGCCAACTATCAGTGGTCCGGCGACGCGGTCTATACCATGGACCAGGCGGAGGAAGATGATTACTATCTGAACTTCGCGGTCCCGGAGGAAAGCACCAACATCTACTTCGACGGCTGGGTCATGCTCAAGAGTGGTCTTAGCGAAGACCCGGACAAGCAGCACGCCGCGGAAGCCTGGATCAACTTCCTCTCCCGCCCGGACAACGCCGTCCGTAACATGTATTACATCGGTTACACCTCCACCATCTCCGGTGGTGAAGACGGCCGCATCTTTGAGTATCTGGACTGGTTGTACGGTGCAGAGGAAGATGAAGAAGACGTGGTTGACTATCCCGTCGGATACTTCTTTACGGAAGACGGAGATGACACGGACTACACCCTGACGGTTCCCGCGGAGCAGCTGGACCGGCAGCTAGGTGCCCAGTACCCCTCTCCAGAGATCATCCGCCGCGCCTCCATCATGATCTACTTCAATGAGCAGCAAAGCGAAGTGATCAACCGCATGTGGATCCGCGTCCGCTGCTTCAACATCAAGAACGTACCCATTGCGGTATGGATCCTGCTGATCGTGGTATTTGCCGGTGCAGGCTTCCTGATGGCCAGAAGCCGGAAACTGAAAAAAGAGATCTGATCCTACAACACAATAAGAGCCTTCGGAACTCCGAAGGCTCTTAATTTATATGGAGGATCATTCCAGCTCGATCGTGATCGTCACATCACCATTGCCGAGAAGCTCCGCCATTTCCTCAGCGGACTTATCACTGATATGACCCAGTCTTGTATAAGACCATGCGTTCGATCCATAGAAAACGACGATCTGGTCACCGGAATACAAGACTATGTCTCCTACCTGTGTCGTTGTCTGGCTGTCATTTCTGGGCAAACTCTGCCCGATGGATCCGACCTGTTCAAATCCGCCGTACATGGACATCTGGACCTCGAGCGGAGCATTCGTGCATAAAGCCTTGAGTGCTTCCACGGATTCGTTTTCTTCCCAATCGACAGCAACGACCGTATCACCAATCTTCATCTGCATTTTCATAGTTTCTTCTGTTTCCTCACTTTCCACGGTTTCCTGGCTTTCCTGGCGGGATGTCACATCTGCCACACTGTCTGCAGTCTGGCTGCTGTCTGCAGCTTCAGGCGCACTGCAAGCCGAAAGGAGCAGACATAGGGCAAGACCTACAGAAATGCTGAACGAAAACAGGTTCTTCATGACTTAGCCTTTACTTTGTAGTCCAGCCATTTCAGGACATGCTGGATGTAGGTATTCCAGAAATTCCAGTCATGGTAGCCATCGCCGTCTTCATAAGTCACGTCGGCGCCAGCCTCTTCGAGGGCCTTTGCGATCGACCGGTTCGCCTCTAGCAAATGGTCCTGCAGACCGCAGGCAACGTAGAATGCAGGAAACTGCTTTGCCGGATTGTTTTTGATCTGATCGATCAGATAGCGCGGGTTCCGATCTGTATTCCTTGTTTCTTCCAGATCCCCAAAGTTTCTGGCTTCTCCAATGGTGTTTCCTTCCGTTTCGACCCATTCCACCGGATACTCGTAAAAATGCAGTGCGCCGGACAGGATCGCGGCCTTGCCAAAGGTATCCCAGTATTTCAAAGCATTCCGGCAGGCACCGAAGCCGCCCATGGAAAGTCCTGCGATGAAGGTGTCCTCGCGCTTGTGAGAAAGAGGGAATGCCTCCCGTGTCACTTCCACGAGTTCCCATCCGACATATGCGCCGAAATCCCCAAGGCACCCATCCTTTACCAGGATGTCCATGTAGAAGGAGTTTTCTCCGGAGGGCATGACGACTGCCAATCCGCTTTCCTCCGCCCACAGGCGGATCCGGGTATAGCTGAGCCAGCCGTTGTAGTTGTCCGTAAGGCCATGTAAAAGGTATAACGTGGGGTACGGTCCCCGAAATCTTTCGAGGGGAAGAATCACATTTACAGTAACTGCTCTTTTCAATGTTTCCGACCTAAAATCCATCTGCATTAATGCCATAGTTATAACCTCCTAAAATCGTCTTCAGGCTTTCTTCCGCGCCTTCCACATGATGAGCACCACGGAAAGGATCAGGATCGCGGGGAACAGGCTGCCCGTCAGCATACCGGCCTGCATGTCATCGCCCGCATGCTGGGTAACGATCCCGAACAGGCCCGGCCCGATGGAACCGCCCAGGTCCCCGGCCAAAGCCAATAACGCGAACATGGCCGTGCCTCCCGTCACCAGACGTTTGGACATGATGCTGATGGTGCCCGGCCACATGATGCCGACAGAGAAGCCGCAGAAGATGCAGCCGACCAGGCTCAGGACCGGCTGTTTTGCCAGGGCCGCCACCAGATAGCAGACCAGACACAGCACACCGGAGCCCAGCATATACTTTGTAAGATCCAGCCTGTCCCCGTATTTGCCATAGATCATCCGGCTGATGCCCTGCATGACGGCAAACAGGCAGGGGCCCATGATATCGCCCAGGTTCTTGGAGATGCCCAAAGCATCCTCGGTGAAGGCGGAAGCCCACTGGGACATGGAAAGCTCCGAAGCGCCGGCGCAGACCATCAGGATGATGCCCAGCCAGAACATGGGGACCTTGAACAGACCGCCGATGGTCATGCCCTGTCCATCCTCCACCAGCCGCTCAATGGGACAGGTGGCGAAATTGTAGATATTGTAGATCGGGATCAAGGCCCAGAAGCAGGCCATCCAGCGCCAATGCTCGATGCCGAAGACCGCAAAGAAGACCGTGGAAACCAGGATGACGGCGACCACGCCCCAGCAGTAGAAGGAATGCAGAAGGCTCATGACCGCTTCCTTATGTTCGAAGGGACAGGCTTCCACAATCGGGCTGACCAGTACCTCGATCAGGCCGCTGCCGATGGCGTAGATCACCGTACTGATCAGGATTCCGATATAAGGATCCGGCAAAAGGTCCGGCAAAAACGCCAGGCCGATCAGCCCCAAAGCGGAGGTGACTTCTGAGGCCACGACGCTGGCCCGGTAGCCGATCCGGTCCACATATTTCGCGCACAGGAAGTCCACCACCAATTGTGTGAAAAAGAAGGTCGTGGAGATCAAGGCGATCTTGCCCAGCGGGATCCCGTAGATCTTGTGGAACCGCAGGAACAAAAGCGGTGCGAAATTCGCGCATAAAGCCTGGGTAATAAATCCTAAGTAACTTGCGATCAGGGTTTTTCTATAGTTTTTCTGCATCGATCATTAACGTTCTTTCATAAGTATTTTTCTACATACTCCATAAACCGCAGCCAGTCTACCCGGCTGAGGGCGTGACCGCCCTGGCGCACATGGCTGCCTACATGTTCCCGGCTCAGGCCCAGCTGCTCATAGACCGCCCGGGCTGCTTCTGCCGAAGTCTGCTCCGCGATGGGGTCTGCCCAGGAGTCTCCCATGGCGCTGGCAACATAGACTCTGCGCGGTGCGATGCCTGCCAAAAGGAAATGGGCATCCCAGGGCATCTCCTCTGCCCGGCCGACATATTCCTGATAATGGGCATCGAACCAGAAGGGGAACACCCGGGTGATCGCCTCGATGGACTCGCCCTGGTTGCCTCGGTTGATGGCGGCGCCGGCACAGCCGGAATCATTGGAGATGGTCAGGGCAAAACGCTCGTCCATGAGACCGGCGCACAGGGCGGTCTTGCCTAAGCGGGAATGGCCCACGACCGCTACCTTACTGGCATCGATCTGCGGCACCGTGGTCAGATAATCCATGACCTTGGACAGAGCCCAGGCCCAGAGGGCGATCTTGCCCGGGTCCTCGGCCTCCCTTGCCCTGCCCTTGTACCAGGCACCGGCCAGCCCGTTGGTAAAGTCATCATCATCGGAAGTGATGTCGGTATAATACACGACGGCTACGCCCATACCGCGGGCCACGATCTCCTCATAGGGCATGACGTGGATCGGGTCATGTAAGGGGAAGGCGATGTGCAGGAAGGTTGCCTTCGCACCGTCCTTCGGAAATGCCAGCCACAGAGGGAAGGAATAGGAGCCTTCCGCCCAGCGCAGAGTCAGGCGAATCTTCTGGAACAGAGCCCGAGCTTCATCCAGCCGCTCGTCCTCTGCTTCGACAACGCCCTCTACCTCCACCGGTACCTGGGGCAGGAAGCCAAACTCTTCCCGCTGCAGCAGTGTCTTAATGGCAGCCCGGTTTTCCTCCCAGGGCCCATCTGTCGGAACCTTCGGCAGACGCTCCAACAGCGCCCGCATGGTCCTACGCTCACAGGCCGTGTAGGAGCCGGAACGACTGTGATGGAACACCGTACATTCCGCACATTTGCGGTTTCTGGGACATCCCCGCTCCGCACCGCTGATGCAGGAGCATTGCTCCGGATTGTACAGGAACTCTGGTTTCGTAGTCATGACAGGTCTCCTTTACAGTTTCTTATTCAGGATCAGGGTCGTTCCGGTGGGGTCCGTCTGGCAGATCATCGTCACGATGGTGATCAGTGCCAGCACGATCGCGATGATCGGAGGGATAATGGAATAAATGCCTGTCTGAATCATGGTACTTCCTTTCTGCTCATCTTACATACTGCTCTAAGGTTCGCATTTCAACAGCATTGTATCATACTCATTTCCTGACAGCAAGACTCCTGCATGGGTTGAGATTTCTGTTTTTCTTTGTTACAATCAATCTGATACTGAACACCAAGGAGCTCATCATGAAACTATTATTTGCATCCGACTCTTTTAAAGGCAGCCTTTCCAGCGCCGATACAGTCCGTTTACTGACCCAGGCCGCTGAGGAGGTTTTCGGCACCTGCGAGACCCGGGGTGTGCCCGTGGCAGACGGCGGCGAAGGCACCGTTGCGGCAGTGCTTGCTGCCACACAGGGCACGAAAGTCTTTTTGCCCGTGCAGGGTCCTTTAGGAGATGAGATACAGGCCTTTTATGGTGTTTTCGAAGGCAGCAAGGCCATCATCGAGATGGCGGCAGCCTCCGGTCTGCCCCTGATCCCGGAGGACCGGCGTGATCCTTTATATACCACCACTTTTGGCACAGGGGAACTGATCCGCGATGCCCTCCATCGGGGCTGCACGGACGTATCCATCGCCATCGGCGGCTCTGCTACGAACGATGGCGGCATCGGCTGTCTGCGGGCCCTTGGTGTCAAGTTCTACGATGCAGATGGTGCGGAACTGATGGGCTACGGCAAGGATCTGGCAAAGATCGCCCGAATCGATGCATCCGGTCTGGATCCCTTGGTGCAGGAGGCGCGGATCACTGTGATGTGCGATGTCTCCAACCCGCTTTGCGGCCCGGAAGGCGCC
>CADBPG010000210.1 GCA_902796435.1 uncultured Eubacteriales bacterium
AAAAAGATCGGCAGCTAAACTGCCGATCTGCTCATCTTCTTAAGTTCATCGGATCGGCCGGCCGCCGTAATAGCGGGTGCCGTCCGCGTCTTTGCTGAAGCCGGACAGGAATTCATCCCACACATACCAGGCGATACCGCTGTGGTAGGAGTGGTTGGCATCCCGGTACATGGCGAACCGCACCACCGGGATCCCGTCCGCGTTGTTCCAGATGTAGGTGATGGTCGTACCATTGTCTACGATGAAGGGTTCCGCTTCCGGATCCACGCCGTTTTCTACCTTGCGCCACAAGGTCTCCCAATACAGGGGCGTACTCTGATCGAAGGGGTCGATCCACCGGTCATGCTCGCAGGAAACGTTCAGCGCCGGCATCCGGTAATGGTCCTTCGGCATCTCATCAAGGGATTCGAACTGCCAGCAGGCACCGCCGACCTGCGCGGAGGCAGCGAAAACGTCGCCCATGGCCATGGAAAGGCCGTAGGTCATGGCGGCTCCGTTGGAATGGCCGGTGCAGTAGATGCGGGAAGCATCGATGTTGTAGCGCTTCTGCACATCCTCTACGACCGCGCGGAAGTAGTTGACTTCGGACTGGAATTCATCCAGCGTATCCGGCCTGCGGAACAGGCCTCTCGGAAAGCCCCGCATCGGGAACAGACCGCCGCTGCGCCACCGGGGCAGCCCGTAATTGGTGCCTTCGGTCGGCAGACCCTGGGTGAATGCGACGATGAATTTGCGGTGCTCCGCAATCTTCCAGAAATCGGTCTGCTTCACCATCAGGTCATGGGTGCACTGGAAACCATGGGTGACAACGACCAGCGGATAGGCCTTGTTCTTGTCATAATCCGTTGGCGCATACACAGACCAGATCCGCTCCTGCAGTCCTTTGAAGGATGCATGGGGCATACGTTTTTTATAGACCTTGATCCCCACATCCTCCAGCGAGAAGTTCACCTTGAGCTGCGTCGTGCTGAGATGGTCGTGATGATACCGTTTGATCAAAAAGTCCTTAAAGGCGCGTTCCGTCCAGGCCGCGTTCTTGTACAGCTGCGCCGCGTTCTTGGCCTCACTCACCCAGACACGGCTGGCCGCCTGCGTCAGAAGATCCTCATCCACAGGGAGCATGCGCTCGTTGTAGACTTTGGCCCAGTCATTGCGCAGATGCTCGTCTACGCACAGATTCCGTTTCTTGTAATACTCTGTCAGCACCGGTGTTTCGGTGCCCTTTTCATTGACGACCCAGATGGGCAGCCGGTGCGTATCTTTGGCCTTGGTCACCACGGACTTAGGGATATCCTCCGGTCCAAACAATACCGCCCCACCGAGCAGCACCGAATGATATGCCAGATACCGTGCGAGGAATGTGGCGCTGTCGCCATAGCCCACCGCGTACTTCTGGTCATAATCGATCACGCCGGTCGTGTGGAAGGCCTGATTGAAGGCTTTGTAGATGAATTCATCTTCCTCTTCCGGTTTGCCCCACTTTTTGTGCGCCGTGAGAAAGACCAGGCATATCGAGTCCTTTTTCGCGCACTCGACCCACTGGGAAGCGTTGACGAAGTCTTCCGCTGAAATGCCCGCCGGAACAAAGATCAACACCCCTTGATGCAGGGGGAAGTAGTCCTCCGGCACGAAGGTGATCATCTCCCGGTCCACACCATGAAACTCCACCATCTGCCGGTACAATCCTTTATACGCTGTGCCATAGGGCTCCTTGGCATAATCGATCGGAAGATCCGGCACATATTCTTTGATCAAATAGCGACTCATCCGCGTTTCTCCTTGTCCTATACTTCTTTTCTCTCTTCCAGAAACTGTTCCACTTCCTCCCGCCCCGGGCCCCTGGGGTACCACCAGGACCTTTGGATGATACTTCCTGTAACCAGCATGTGCAAATCCTCCAAATTTTTTCAAAATCCGTACGGATTTTTGTTTATTTCATTGTATCATTCCGTTTGCATATGTCAATGTAACTTTTGCAATCTTTGATGGATTATGATACTATCACAGCAAAGAGGTAATTGAACTATGATCCATCTTTCAGAAGCTCCGGCCCTGTTCGGACCGGTCCACATAACGGCCCTTGTAATGATCCTGCTGGCGAACATTGCCGCCGGGGTCTTTCTGCGCAGACTCGATGAGGAAAAGCTGCTGCGCCTCCTGCACCGGTTCGGTATCGTGATGCTGGTGGCAGAGGTGTGTAAGCAGTGGTTTTGTTATGTTTATCTTTTCAACAAGGAACCGAACCTCTGGTTCTTCCCCTGGCAGCTATGCTCGATGGCCATGTATGTTTCCTTCCTGGTCCAGTATGTCCGTGGAAAGACCCAGACCGCTTTTCTGGTCTTCCTGTCCACCTACTCACTGCTGGGCGGCATCGTGGCGCTGATCCTGCCCTATGACATGCTGCGGCCCCAGATCCCCCTCATGGTCCACTCCTTCGCCTATCATGGCGCCATGCTGACCGAGGCCCTGATCGCCGTCCTGATCCTGAAAAAACGTAGAAGAAAAGAAAAGCCGGCATTTCTGCCGGCAACGGTGCTCTTTCTGGGTATGGCCGCGGTCGCGGAAGCCTTCAACGTGGCTGCCCACGTGCTGCTCCATGATCCGGACCTGGAACCCAATATGTTCTATATCACGCCATTCTACCCTTCCACACAGCCGGTCCTGTCCGACATCGCGCAAAAATGCGGGATCCCGGTGGAGATCGCCGTGTACCTGGGTCTGATCATACTGACAAGTTTTATTCTTTATTTGCTTGCGCGTGCTCTTGCTCCATGGACTGAAAATGGATCTGCGCGGCGCTGATCGACGTGCCCCACAGAAACCCTTTTGGAAAGCTCATTTTAAGTCCTCCTTCAATGATCGACATGCTTTTATTTTATTATATCTTCTCACAGACGCTTGCGCAAATGATAAAAAAGAATCCGCGATATTCTATGCCGGAATATCACGGATTTCGAAATGTTTCATTCCATTCACTTAAACCATGGCGCTGCCGTTCGATGGCCTCCTCCATGCTGATGGAGGGAAGATCATCCTTCAAGTACGCCAACAACTCCTCGATCCCCTCCCGGGTCTTATTGTTGACCTCGAAAATGTGGTCACAGCCGGCATTTTCCATCCATTGGCGGATCATGGGGACGTTGGCATAGGCAGAATCCGTCTTGGTGATGATGCCGATCAACGGGCGGAGGATGAAGGTGTGCAGGCAGCAGCCGAAGAGGTTGAAGGGTTCATCGGCGGCCTGCACCAGTCCTACCACGTCGGCCTCGAAGGAGAAGCAGGCCAGTCCCACCGAAAAATGCTTGGACTCGGCATACTCGCCCGGCGTGTCGATGGTGTCCTCATCCAGATTGGTGTACTGCGTCTTGAGATAGTGCAGATCTTCACCGTTCATGGCCTGGATCAACGAGGTCTTGCCGGCTTCACTGCGCCCCATAAGAAACAATTTTTTCATAAGCCTGTACCATCAGTTTACGGTGACGTCGGAAACCGCAAAGTCCAGCTCGTCCCTGAAAAACCGGACGACTTCCTGCACCGCGGTCCGCACTTCTTCAAGGCCTCCAGTCAGGATGAGGGTGCCGCAGAAACGGTCCATGAAACCGATCTCCACGTGGGCCGCCTTCATGGCACAGTCGGCGGCCGCCACCACGGCCTCCCAGGGCGTGAACCGGATCAGCCCGATCGCCTCACCGGTGTGGTCTTCCCCCTCGTGCGTCCCGATATGCAGGCCCAGGTTCTGATAGATGCTGGGGTCCGTCGGATTCAGCACGTGGGCGAGGCACACTTCTCTGCCCGGGATGCGCACCCGGGTCATCCGCAGGGTCTGCCCTTTCAGCTCTGCGTAATCCTTATGGAAGATCCTCTCCAGAAGCTCTTCCCTGGTGATCTTCTGTGCTGTGTTCATTTTCTCGTCAGACGGCAGACCACATAGCCCATTTCCGTTTTGAAAAAGTCCAGGATCTCCAGCATGGCGGACTCCACGTCGGAAAGCTCGCCGGTGATGATCAGCGTACCCGTGAACCGGTCCGCAAAGCCCAGATAGACATTGCCGCTCTTGACCGCGATATCCGAAGCGATGACCGCAGACTCCGGCGGTGTCATGTTCATGATGCCGATGGCGGACGTCCCGTAATCGACCTGGGGATTCAGGCCCAGCTTCTGATAGATGACCGGCGCCGGACCGCCCATGATATGTGCAAACGTGATCTCTTTTCCGCAGACCGTCTCCTGCACGATCCGGATCTGCTCA
>CADBPG010000211.1 GCA_902796435.1 uncultured Eubacteriales bacterium
ATCCACAACTGCATCATGGGTGTATGGCTGGATTGGCAGGCACAGGGCGCGCGCATCAGCCAGAACCTGATGCACGACAACATGAAGCCGGAAGGCGTCGGCCACGCGATGGGCGCCATGTTCAACTGCGACGTCTTCGTAGAAGTCGGCCACGGCCCCACACTGGTGGACAACAACATCCTGCTCTCCAAGGTCTCCTTCGTGCTGCCTTCGGAAGGCCAGGCTTTCGTCCACAATCTGGCCTGCGGTTCCTTCGGTCTGATCAACTCCGGTGTGGACAGCATCGTCAACGGCCAGCGTGAGCCGCGCTACACCCCGTATCATATCCGCCACCGTACAGAAGTTGCCGGCTTCATGACCATCCTGCATGGTGACGACCGTATCTACAACAACATCTTCTTCCAGAAGTATCCTGTCACCGATCCGGAAAAGACCCCACAGAACAATGACTACGAAGTCGTCGGTACTGCCTGCTTCGATATCTTCCCCAGCTACGAGGAGTGGATCTCCCACTTCCAGATAGGTGAGGAGCCCCATATGGGCCAGCTGGCACAGTATCATTTCGGCCATCTGCCGGTCTGGGTGGACGGCAACGCCTATCTGAACGGTGCTGACATCAGCAAACATGATACCAACTACATCGCACCGGAAGCAAGTGACGTATACTGCGACCTGGTCGAGGAAGACGGCTCTCTGGTGCTGAAGACCAACATCTTCGATCTGATCGGTGATTTCCGCACCGGCGTGATCACCTCCGATACCCTGGGCAAGGCCTTCGAGCCTGAGCAGCGTTTCGAGGAGCCTGACGGCACCACCATCGTCTTCAATACTGACTATTTCGGCGCACATGCCGGTGTATCTGTGATCCCTGGACCGTTCGCCGAAGGCGGCGCATCCATCCGTGTACTATAAAGGAGACAATCTATGAAAAAAACGATCTTAAGACAGTATGCCCGCCTCATCGCGACGATGGGCGGTAATGTACAGAAGGGCCAGGACGTGATGATCAACGCGTCGCTGGATCAGCCGGAATTCGTGCAGATGCTGGTAGAAGAATGCTACCGGGCCGGTGCACGTAAGGTCCGCGTGGACTGGGGCTACCCCGCCCTGACCAAGGTCCACGCCCGCTGGCAGAAGGAAAAGGTCCTCGCCGAGGTCACCGAGTGGGAGAAGGCCCGCATGCAGGAGATGGTCGACCGTCTGCCTGTGCGCATCTTCCTGGCCAGTGATGATCCGGACGGCCTGAAGGGCATCAACCGCAAGTTCTTCGGCGCGATGCAGAAGCGGGCCGCCATCATGAAGCCTTACCGCGACGCCATCGACAACAAGCACCAGTGGTGCATCGCCGCTGTTCCGGGTGAAGCCTGGGCGAAGAAACTGTATCCCCAGCTGAGCCGCCACCAGGCCGTCGAGCAGCTGTGGAAGGACATCCTGCTGACCTCCCGCGCGGACGGTGTCACCTTCGGTGCGGATCCGGTGGAGAACTGGGTCAAGCATAATGAGGACCTGAAGGAACGCTGCAAGTACCTGAACGCCCTCGATCTGCGCAAGCTCTGCTACCGCTCCGCCAACGGTACCGACTTCACTGTCGAGCTGATGCCGGAGAGCCGCTTCCACGGTGGTTCCGATTTCACTTTGAGCGGTGTGGAATTCAACCCCAACATCCCTTCGGAAGAAGCCTTCACTTCTCCGGACCGCCGCACAGCCGAAGGCATCGTCTACTCCACCAAGCCCCTGTCCTATCAAGGCCAGCTGATCGAGAACTTTTGGGTCCGCTTCCATGAAGGACGCGCCGTGGAATGGGGTGCCGAAAAGGGCAAGGAAGTGCTGGAATACATCATCACCATGGATGAAGGCAGCCACTATCTGGGCGAGGTCGCTCTGGTCCCGAAGGAATCCCCCATCAACACCTCTGGTGTCCTCTTCTACAACACCCTGTTCGATGAAAACGCCGCCTGTCATTTGGCGCTCGGCGCAGGCTTCAACGAATGTGTCGAAGGTTTTGAAAACCTGACAGAAGAAGCGCTGGCGGAAAAGGGCCTCAACGACAGTCTGACCCACGTCGACTTCATGATCGGCTCCGACGACCTGTCGATCGACGGCATCACCGCTTCCGGCGAAACCGTAGCTATCTTCAAGGATGGTACCTGGGCATTTTAAGATCGTTTTTCAAGATGAAGATAACGCTCTCACATAACGTGAGAGCGTTTTTTTAATGAAATAAAGAGTCACCGCAGGTAAATAGGAGAGAAATCGAAAAAACAGGGATTCGTCTCCAGGAGAGGAATTCAAAAACTTAGGTTTTCTCTCCAAAAATCTGGAGAGAAAATGTAAAAAGAACAATTCCTCTCCACCCATTTCAGGCTGCTTTTTGGAGAGAAAACTGCGAATTCGTTATTTCTCTCTATTCAAAATGGGAGAGGATTTTGAAAAAATCTAAGTTCTCTCCAACTCACGGCCTCCAGCATCACCGCCGCAGATACTCCGCGGACACCGGGAAGTTGAAATAGGTATCTGGATAGGGTTCGTCCTCCAGTGTGAAGTGCCACCATTCGCAGTCCAGGGGCTGGAAACCGTTGCGGACCATGACCTTCTGCAGCATCATGCGGTTTTCGTACTGTTCGTCCGTGATGCCGCGGTAGTCCGGGTGGGACAGTTCGCTGAAGTAGTCGAAGGGGCCGCCCATGTCCACCTCTTTGCCGGTCTTCATGTCCAGCAGGGTCAGGTCGATGGTGCTGCCGCGGCTGTGGCCGCTCTTTTTGGCGATATAGCCTTGCACGAACAATTCGCCCTTCTCCAGGTCCGGATAGAAATAGGGTTTCATGCGGATGTCCTGGTCCTCGATGCCCCAGAGGACGAAGTGTTTGACTGCGCAGGCCGGGCGATAGGCATCGAACACTTTCATGCGGTACCCCTGCACGAAGAATTCATTACTGGCCGATTTCACCGCCCGGGCCGCTTCCTTCGTGAGCAAGGCGACCGGCTCCTCATACCCGTCGATCCGGTCCCCGATGAAATTATAGGTCGAATAATAACGGATCTCCTGGATGATCGTCGGTACAAAATCTGCCAGCAGGACGAAGCCTGAAGGGTCCATCGTTACATCGTTTTTGTTTAGGTTCCTCATGTTCCGCTCCTATTGATCGATTCCACAGCTTGCCGGACTTTTGCGAACTCCTCCAGCAGGAGTTTTTGTATTTTACGGTCATAGCTGAACAGGCCGTTGGTCTCGTCCTCCACGTCGGAGACCTGGGTGTAGACCGCCGCGCAAAGTCCCTTGGGGATCAGCGGCAGGATCTTCTGCTCATACAGGCGGACAATGGCCTCAGCCAAGGTCGTCCTGTCCTGAAACTTTTTATACCCGTAGACATACTCTAGGTTCGTGGCATGCCCCTCTGGCCGCCAGGCCAGTCCGCCGAATTCGCTGAGCACAAAGGGCTTGCCGGTTTTGTGCACCCGCAGCGGGAAAAAGTAATTGTGCACACTTTCCACATCGGTCTGCAGCCCGCGGGGATGGAACCAGCCGGAGGCCGTGTCGATCCAGCGGGTATCGTCCTCATGGCGCAGCTGCATGTAGCTTTCCGTGCCGCAGAACTGCCCCCAGCCCTCGTTGAAGATCGTCCAATATACGATGGAAGGATGCTCCCTCAGCTGGTGGACCGTGGCCATCATGCCTTCAATAAAACGCTTTCGCGCCTCCGGGTCCTGGTGGAGTTTGCGGTCATTACGGCGTGTCACGCCGACCGTGGGCAGGAGTGTATCCCGCTTGAAATCATAGTCACCGTTCTGCACCATGTCCTGGAAGACGGCGATGCCCAGCCGGTCGCAGGCATAGTAGAAAAGCTCCGGCTCCACCTTGATGTGCTTGCGCAGCATGTTGAAGCCCAGCGCCTTTACCTTCCGGATCTCCTCCTCGAACATGGCAGGATCTGCCGGGGTCCACAGGCCGTCCGGCCAGTAGCCCTGGTCCAGCAGGCCGTTGAAGAAATAGGGCCAGCCGTTCAGGCAAAGACGAGGCACGCCATCGATAGTCCGGGTATCCAGTGTCCGCAGGGCAAAATAGCTCTGCACCCTGTCACCGCTCGCGGCTTCCACACTGAACTCGTACAAATAGGGATCCTCCGGGCTCCAGAGCCGGGGCTCTTTGATTAACAGCTTGGCCTTTCCCTGCGTCAGCGCAAGATCCTGCCCCAGGACATGGACCGTGCCCTCGGCGATCCCGTCTACTGTAAAGATGACCGTCCAGTCCCCCGCCGCATTTTGCGCCGTCTTCGTATGCACACCCTGTATGTACTCTTCCGGCACTGCCTCCAGCCAGACGGTCTGCCAGATGCCGGAGCAGGGGGTATACCACATGCCGCCCCGTGTCAGGGACTGCTTGCCATAGGGGTACGTGTAAGAGCTAAGGTGATCATGCACCTGGAGCACCAACTCAGCCGGGCCTTCCGCGGGCAGAAGCTCCGTCAACTCCGCGGTAAAGGCTTCATAGCCCCCTTCGTGGGTGTAGCCATTGCTGCTCGTCCCCTGTACCAGGGGCGCTCTTCTACCGTCCACCCAGACCACTGCGGTCTGGTCCGCCGCGCCCACGTGCAGCAGCACCCGTGCGCCTGATTCGGCAAAGGGTGGATCCAGCCGAAGCCGGTACCACAGAAAGCTGCCGTCGGGGACTGCTTCTTCGATGCCCGACAGGGCAGATTCCGGCACAAAGGGCACCCGGATCCGGCGGTCGTAGTGCTGGGGCGGCCGCTCGTCCTGCGTAATGGCAAAGTCCCACCAGCCGTTCAGGTTGCGGAAACTGTCCCGCTGAAGCTGCGGTCGGGGATACTGGGGCCAGGGCTGCTGCTCCGACTGGTGCAGCGCCGCGCCCTGCTCAGTCCATAAACGTTCCATTTTATTCCTGCTCTTCTTTCTGCAAACGATTCCAAGCGTAGATCAGCCAGGGCTGGCGTCCATCCCTCAGGAACAGCGGGATCACGTCCAAAGGTGCGTCCACCGTGACCGTCTGGCCGCCTTCAAACACTTCACCCGTCGGCACATAGGTCCAGGAGGCCCCTGCCGGCAGATAGACCGCGCGGTCATAGGCATCCTCATAGCACACCGGCGCCACCAGGATGTCCGCGCCGAACAGGTACTGGTCCTTGATCTCCCAGGCGGCTTTATCCTCCGGGAATTCATAGAACAGGGTCCGCATGACCGGTGCGCCGGTCTCGTGCGCTTCCGCCATCACACTGCGGGTATAGTCGCGCATGGCTTCCCGCAGGAAGATGTAGCGTTTCATGATATGGAAGTTTTCCTCACCATAGCTCCAGATCTCGTTCGGAGCGCCGGTCCATTCCCGCACCTCGCCTGATCTGTCGACGATCTGTTCATGCGGGTTGCGGGATCCGTGGATGCGCATGACCGGGCAGAATGTGCCGTACTCGAACCAGCGGATCAGCAGTTTGCGGAAGCTTTCCTCCTCCACATTGCCGTTGTGGAAACCGCCGATATCGGTGGTCCACCAGGGGATGCCTGCCAGTCCCATGTTCAGGCCGGCGCAGATCTGCTTGCGGAAGTCCTCGTAGGTGGACATGATATCTCCGGACCAGACCAGGGCACCATAGCGCTGGGAGCCCACCCAAGCGCAGCGGATCAGGTTGACGATGTCCTCCTGCCCCTCGGCCTTCTGCCCTTCGTAGAACATGCGGGCATATTCTCTCGGGTAGATGTTGCCCTTCTCCAGGACGGAACCCGCCGCGTAATGATAGTTTTCATAGGCATAGCCGCGGAACTCCGGCTCCGCCTCATCCAGCCAGAAGGTGCGGATACCCAACGAACCGTAGTTTTCCTTGATCTTGTTCCAGACGTACGCCCGGGTCCTGGGGTTGGTGGGATCCATGAACACATTGTTGCCGTGGAAATCCATCTGCACGTCCACGCCCGAACCCACACGGACCAGCAAGCCCTGCTGCTTCATTTCGTCATAATTCTCGCTGCGCCAGTCCACCTGGGGCCAGATGGAGACCATGGTCTCGATTCCTAAATCATGCAGTTCGCGCACCATGGGTTCCGGATCCGGGAAGTACTCCGGATCGAACTTCCAGTCGCCGCAGCGCAGCCAATGGTAATAATCGATGACCAGCACATCCACCGGCACACCCAGTTCATGGTACTTCCGGGCGATCTCAAGGACCTGTTCCTGATTATAGTAGCGCAGTTTGCACTGCCAGAAGCCCAGGCCATATTCCGGCATCATCGGCACGGTGCCCACCACCTTGGCATAATGGGCCTCGATCTGGGCCGGGTTGTCCCCGGTGGTGATCCAGTAATCCAGCTGATGGGTGCTCTCGCAGATCCACTCCGTGACGTTCAGACCAAAATGTACCGCTCCGATACCCGCGTTGTTCCACAGGAAGCCGTAGCCCTTGCTGGAGAGCATGAAGGGGACACTGGCCTGGGAATTGCGGTGTGCCAGTTCCAGGATGCAGCCCTTCAGGTCCATCCGCTCCTGCTGGTACTGGCCCATGCCGAAGATCTTCTCCTCCGGATCGGAGATGAAGCTGGCCTTCAGCCGGTATCCCACGCCCGGCAGCGGTTGGAACAGACGAGCCTTCTTCTCCAGAGCGCCGCCGTTGGTGATCTCCTGCAGGAGGATCCTGCCATCCGCGTTCTTAAAGGTGATCTGCAGAGCCCGGCCCCATTCCTGGACATGCAGCTGGGCAATGATGCTGCCATTGCGGATCGACGCGTCCCAGGCCCCGATCTCGATCTGCACGTCCCCTGCAGGCTCTGTCTCCAGCAAGGCATCGCTGCCCGGCCGGATGTCTCCTAAAAAGGTAGACCGCACACGCAAACTATCCGGACCCCAAGGCGTGATGACCAGGGTCTCACCGTTTTCCCGAAAGATCAGTTCGGAATCTTTTTGCTCAAAAAACTGCATGTCGTTGTTTCCTTTCTTAGTGATTCATGGTAAGATAGAGTATCAGTAAACAGGAGGTGCAACATGAAACTTGGTATCTGCACGACCCCGGAGCATATGGAAGAAGCCGCATCTTTAGGCTTTGATTATGTCGAACTGGCTGCCAGTTCTCTGTATACGATGCCGCAGGAAACACTTGAGCAGATCTGCCAGGCACACCTGCCGGTGGAGACCTGCAACGTTCTTTTCCCCGGCCACATCCAGCTGATCCGTGGCACCTCCGATGAGGAGATCCTGGCCTATCTGGAGGAGACCTTCCAGCGCGTCCACCAACTGGGCGGCACCCTGGTGGTCTTCGGCAGCGGCAAAGCCCGTGCCATCCCCGCGGATGTTCCTTTCGAGGAAGCCTTTGCCCGTCTGACCCAGGTCCTGCAGATGATCTGTGACACCGCCGCTCGTTATGGGATCAAGGTCGCCGTGGAGCCTCTGCGCTATGAGGAGACCAACATCATCCATACGTTGACGGAAGGCGCCCTGCTCATGCAGGCGGCCTGCCGGGAAAATGCCTGTCTTCTGGCGGACCTGTATCACATGCACGAAAACCATGAGTCCCTGGCCCAGATCGATGTGGTGCCGCAGCTTGCACACGTCCACATCTCCTCCACCGGGCGCGGCGTTCCGGTACCGGAGGAAGCGCCTTATTACCAGGAATTCTTCGACCATCTGAAGGCCAGCGGCTATGCGGGCCGTGTCAGCATCGAAGGCCGGATCGACAACTTTACAGAAGAAGCCGCAGCGGGTCTTGCGGTACTGAAAAGCCTAAATCAGTAGAATTTTGCCTTATTATAGCAAAGACTTTGTACAACTTCAAACCCAAATGAAACGAGGAACACTATTTTATGCTGGAACTCAGAAACATCACTTTCGACGTCCATGACGATGGTCAGGACAAGGAGATCATCCGGGACGTCAGTCTAACTCTGCCGGATCGCAAGCTCATCGTTGTGACCGGCCCCAACGGCGGCGGCAAGTCCACCCTGGCCCGTCTGATCGCCGGTATCGAAACACCCACCTCCGGGCAGATCCTGCTGAACGGGGAAGATATCACCCACATGTCCATCACCGACCGGGCCAAAAAGGGCATCGGCTTCGCTTTTCAGCAGCCGGTCCGCTTCAAGGGCCTGCAGGTCCTGGACCTGATCCGCCTGGCGGCGGGCAAGCATCTGACGGTGGTCGATGCCTGCGCCTACCTGTCCAAGGTCGGACTCTGCGCGAGGGACTACATCAACCGCGAGGTCAACAGCAGCCTCTCCGGCGGTGAGCTCAAGCGTATCGAGATCGCCACGGTACTGGCCAAGGCCCCGTCTCTGGCCATCTTCGACGAGCCGGAGGCCGGCATCGATCTGTGGAGCTTCCAGAACCTGATCGACGTTTTCCAGAGACTCCGGGAGCACATCCAGGATTCCTCCATCCTGATCATTTCCCATCAGGAGCGGATCCTGAACATCGCGGACGAGATCATCGTGCTGCGTGACGGCCATCTGGTCCGCAAGGGCTCCAAGGATGAGATCCTGCCGGAGCTGATCGGCACCAGCGCAGCGATCCCCACCTGCCGTGGACCGGAAGAAAGCGAGGCGATGTAAGATGATCCAGTTCGGAAATATCCAGATCGATGAAATCCAGATGCGGCTGTTGGAAGAGGTCGCTGATCTGCACTCTGTACCGGAAGGGGCCTTCAACATCCGCTCCAACGGTAAATCCGCCGCCCGCTTCTCCACCGCCAACATCGAGATCGAACCCAAGGAAGATGCCAGCGGCATCAACGTACATATCAAACCCGGGACCAAGAACGAAAGTGTCCACATTCCCGTGGTCATGACCCAGTCCGGCCTCACCGAACTGGTCTACAATGACTTCTACATCGGCGAAGGCTGCGACGTCACCATCGTGGCCGGCTGCGGCATCGACAACTGCGGCCCGAAGGATTCCGAGCATGATGGTATCCACCGCTTCTACGTGGGCAAAGGTGCGAAGATCCGCTATGTGGAAAAGCACTATGGCTCCGGCACCGGTACCGGCAAAAGGATCCTCAACCCCGGCACCGAGGTCTACATGGAAGAAAACAGCACCATGGAAATGGAGATGGTGCAGATCAAGGGCGTGGACGATACAGACCGCACCACCACCGCTGAGCTGGCCGCGGGTGCCCGTTTGGTCGTGCGGGAACGCCTGATGACCCATGACAAACAGCGCGCCACCAGCACCTACGTGGTCAACCTGAACGGCGAAGGAGCCACGGCCGACGTGGTGTCCCGTTCCGTTGCCCGGGATGATTCCTACCAGAAATTCGATGCCAAGATCATCGGCAACGCGCCCTGCTCCGGCCATACGGAGTGTGACTCCATCATCATGGACAATGGCCGGATCCTGGCCGTGCCCGGACTGGAAGCCAACGATGTGGACGCGGCGCTGGTCCACGAGGCAGCCATCGGCAAGATCGCCGGTGACCAGATCATCAAACTGATGACCTTAGGTCTGACCGAGCAGGAGGCCGAAGAACAGATCATCAATGGATTCTTAAAATAAATATCTGCAAGGAGGCATGTTTATGAAAACAGTCCAGTATCCTGAACGCTTCACCCGTGCTGATCTGAAGATCGATCCGCCAGAAGTGCGCGAGCAGAAGATCAACGCGTTGGTCGAAGCCATGACCATGGATGAAAAGTTCTCCCTGTTGGGCGGTTCTGTAGAGCCGGCTGACAAGGGTAAGATCGGTAACGCCGGTTATCAGTGGGGTGTACCGCGTCTGGGCGTGCCCGAGGCTGTCATGTACGATGGCCCCGCCGGCATCACCGGTGTCGTCGAAACCACCGGTCTGCCGCAGCCTTCCCTGTTGGGCTGCACCTGGGATGATGATATGGCCTATGAATTCGGCAAGATCGCTGCCAGCGAGACGGCCGCCTGCTCCGGCAACTATCTGCTGGCGCCGCAGGTCGATGTCATCCGCTCCCCGCATTTCGGCCGCAATAAGGACATGAAGTCCGAGGACAGCTACCTGGCCGGCCGTCTGGGCGTCGCCGAGACCAAAGGCTGCCAGGACCAGGGCGTCGTCGCGACGATCAAACATTTCGCCGTGGCCAACACCTTCGGCCGTTCCTTCTTCAACTTTCCGAACAACATGGTCGATGAGCAGACCCTGCATGAACAGTACACCCGTACCTTCGAGATGGCCATCCGTGAAGGCAATGCCGGCAGTGTCATGAACTCTTACAACCGTGTCAACGGCCCCTACATGTCTGCCAACGCCGCCCTTCTGAAGGGCGTCCTGCGTGACCAGTGGGGTTACAAGGGTTCTGTCATGAGCGACTGGGGCTCCGTCCATGGGTTCACCGCGAACTGCGGCATGGACATGGAGATGCCCTACCCCGCGTATAACAAGAGCTTCCGCATCCTGCAGCACATCCGCAAGGGCGACATGACCTTCGAGGACATCGATGAAGCCGTGCGCCACGTATTGTATGGCATGTCCGTAGCCGGCCTTCTGGGTCTGGTCCAGCTGGATGAAAATGGCAAGGTCCTGACCGACCCCTTCCACAAGCAGCCGATCCAGATGGAATGGTACTATGAGCAGCGTAAAGAAGAAGGTCTGTTTGAAGAGAATGCCAAGAAAGCCGCGAAGATCGTGGAAGAAGGCACGGTCCTTCTGAAGAACAAGGATCAGGCCTTGCCGCTGACCGAAAAGGATCTGGCCGGCCAGGTCGCGCTGATCGGTGTCGGCGCGAAATATCCGGTCACCGGCGATCAGCAGGAGCGCAGCTTCGGTACTCTGGCCCGCATGCAGTCTGGCAAAGAGGCTCTGGAAGAAGTCACCGGCTGCACCTTCGAGGCCTATTCCGGCATCGACTATGTGGGTGAAGTGATCCCGGCGGAAGCCCTGTTCCAGGATGAAGCCCTGACCCAGCCCGGTCTGGTCCGCACGGTCGGTATTCGGGAAGAGGATCGGGATCCTGTCGCGTTGGCCGCAGGCCCCGGCGGTGCCGGCAATGCCTTTATGGGCTTCACAGATTACGACGAAGACGGCGTGCCGATCGATACCGGCATGGCCAGCTATAACGATGCGGGTGAGAAGAAGCTGGATCCCTCCGTTCTGGGCTCCTTCTGCTGCATCGATCCTCAGATCAACTTCACGGTCGGCACCTATGAAGACGGTTCTCTGGTCAAGACCTTCCAGAACGGTCCGAACGGTACCGCCTTCACCGACCAGGCTGCTTATACCTGGAAGGGTTATCTGACAGTGCCGGAGGATGGCGAATATCTGCTGCTTCTGGAATGCATCGGCGGCATGAGCAGCTTCTTCATCCAGACGGAAGATGGTTGGCAGCAGGCAGGCCGCAGCGCCATGCGTGAGTGGGCCCAGTGGCCGTGGGAATCCCTGATCTGCACCCGCGAGGGTATGGGCATCACCGGCAAGAAGTTCCAGCTGAAGGCTGGCAAAGCCTATCCGATCCTGGTCCATGCCCGCCAGTGCGTGCGCAATAAGGACCTGCAGGTCCGCATCGCCTGGCAGACCCCGTCCTTCAACAAGAAGAACTACGCAGAGGCTCTGGAAGCAGCGGCCAAGGCGGATACCATCATCTACTATGCCTGCGAAAAGGTCATGCGTGGCTTCCCCTTTGGCATCATCAACGAGGAACAGCCTCTGGAACTGACCGGCGAGATGCGCCAGCTTATGGACGATGTACTTGCGGCGAAGAAGCCTGGCGCCAAGGTCATCGTGATCGTCCAGGTCTCCAACGCCCGTGCTTTGGGTGATTGGGCGGACAAGGCCGATGCCATCCTGACCGCCTATCATCCGGGACAGGAAGGTGCCCATGTGGTCGCGAAGATCCTGACCGGCCAGATCAATCCTTCCGGTAAACTGTCCCAGTCCTGGCCTGCGCGGACCCAGGATACGCCGATCACTGACACGCCTGAGCACCTGATGGAACGTGGCGGCGGTGTGGAGACTGCCCCGGGCAATTATGAGATCCGCTTCGGTGAAGGTATCTTCAACGGATACCGTTACTATGATAAAGAAGGAGTCAAGCCGCTGTACGCTTTCGGCCACGGCCTGTCCTACACCACCTACGCATACAGTGATCTCGAGATCCTGGATGCCCCCGCGGACCCGGATTTCGGACCGACCTTCGAAGTTCGTTTCCAGGTGACCAACACCGGTGACAGAGCCGGCGATGAGATCTGCCAGATCTACCTGGGCAAGGCCCCGGTACCTGTGTACATGCAGATCGCCGAGAAGCAGCTGGTCGGATACATCCGTCTGAAGAATATCGCTCCGGGCGAGACCCGTCAGGCCTCCGTCGTGATCGATCCGCGCATGCTCTGCAGCTGGGATCCGGCCAAGACCTTGACCCTCCGCAGTGACGGCACCAAGGATAAATGGGTGCGCGTGACCGGCGAGCGCAAACTGCTGGTCGGCGCCGCCAGCGACGATATCCGCCTGGAAGGCACGGTAAGAGTGTAAAATCCAAAAAAATAAAAGGGAATGTGTTGATGCACATTCCCTTTTTTATTACTGCGCCATAAACGCTTCGATCTCGTCCGGATCCTTGATGATGTCCTTGGACAGGACCTCGCAGCCCTCCTCCGTGATCAGAAGATCGTCCTCGATGCGGATGCCGATGGCTTCTTCGTCGATGTACAGGCCGGGTTCGTTGCTGATGATCCAGCCGGGCTTGAGGGTGTCGCCTGCCAGCGAGATGTCATGCACGTCGATGCCGATGGGATGGCTGACCCCGTGCATGTAGTACTTGCCGACTTCCGCCACGTCCTCGATCAGGCCCATGGCGACCAGGCCTTCGCCCAGTACGTTTTTCGCGATATCGTTCAGGTCCCTGGTGGTGATGCCGGGCTTGGCCGCTTCTGCCACCGCCAGGTTGGCCTTCAGGACCAGCTCATACACTTCCCGCTGTCTCGGGCTGAACTTGCCGTTCGCCGGATAGGTCCGGGTGATGTCACTGCAGTAATTCTCATACTTTGCGCCAAGATCCAGCAGGATCAGTGTGCTGTCCTCCACTACGCAATGGTTCGTTCCATAATGCATCATGCAGCCGTTGATGCCAGAGCCGGCGATGGTCGGGAAGGCCTGTTTTTTCGCGCCGAGGCGTCTGCAGGTATACTCGAAATCGGCCTGTACCTGGTACTCCATCATGCCGGGCTTCAGGTTCTTCATGACGAACTCCAGGCCCTGCCGGGTGATGTCCAGTGCCTTTCTGACCCGCTCGATCTCCTCCGCGTCCTTCTGCTCACGCAGCGGCACGCAGGCCGTGTGCAGATCCTTCAGCACCACCTGCGGGTAGATCTTGGAGAAGCGTTCCGCCATGACCACGTTGTAATCCGGCAGATCGTTCATCTGGCAGCGGTACAGGTCGAAGTAGGCGTACTCCACCGGGAACCGGCTCATGTAGCCGCCGATGGCGCTCTCCAGACTGTCCGTATAGCGTACGTCCTCGATCCCAGAGATTTCCCGGACCTCTTCCTTCGTGGGCATCTTGCCGGTCCAGCGTTCAAACCGCGGGTTGGGTTCTTCGATGAACAGTACTTCCGTCGTCTTCTCCGCCGTCTTGTAGGCCACGAAGGCGGTGGATTCCCGCTGCAGTCCCGTCAGATAAAAGTACTGGCTGTTGACCTCGAAATCGTAATAATCATCCTCGTTGGTATGGATGGGGATGCCGGCATAGGAAATGACCAGGCTGTTGTCGGCCAGCGTCGCGTAGAGCCGCTGCCGGTGTTCTGCAAATGACATAGTAGTATCCTCTCTTTATGCTCCAAAGATTTCCTGCGCCTTCACCATGTGCTCGATGATGTGCACACCGAAGGGACAGCGGGTCTCGCAGGCACCACACTGGATGCAGTCGCCCGCATGGACGCTAAGCGCATCATAGTGCTCCCGCAGCGTTTCCGGCACGAACCCTTGCGCCGCGCATAAATCCGCGAACTTGTTCACCGAAGCGATGTCGATCCCGACCGTGCAGGGCGCGCAGTGGCCGCAGTACATACACTTGTCCGTGAAGGGATGGGCGGGACAGCCGGACAGCAGCTCTGCATAGTCCTTTTCCTCATCGGTTGCGTCACAATAAGCGACCGCTTCCATCAGTTCTTCTTCACTGCGTGCTCCGCTCATGACGACTTTGACACCGGGACGGGTCAGGCAGTAATGCAGGCATTGTGTCACGGTCATGGCCACACCGAAGGGTGACTCGCCGGCGTTCAGCAGCGCACCGCCGCCATAAGGCTTCATGACCGTCAGCGCCACACCCTCGGCCTCGCAGAGGCTGTAGAGCTCCTGGCGGACCGGGTCGGTGCTGGACAGCACGTCCGGCGCCTCATAGGTCTCCTTCTCGAACAGGGTGTTGACATCCTCGTTCGGCGGCA
>CADBPG010000212.1 GCA_902796435.1 uncultured Eubacteriales bacterium
CGCGTCGCTCTCATTGATGAATTCACTGCGGATGGTGATCCCTTCCCAGCCATCTTTCCAGGATACGATGTGGCGCAGTTTATGGCCCTGCCCGTCCTCCAGCGTCGTTACGACCTTGCCGGCTTCGGATTCCTGTAAGACGAACCGGAAGCGCATGGCGGATAATGAACCACTCAAGGAATGACCGTTCATGTAGGCACCAGGCAGCATATCGCCCCGGATGTGCACCTGCACCAGGGGATCGACGAATTCCTTCTTATCCGCAAAAGGCAGATCCAGACCTGTGGGCACGATCAAAAAGCCCATATGACCCTGGTCATCCTGCAGATACAATAGATCGACCGGACCGGCATTGTGTCGGAATGCTATGTCTTTCATAAATAACCTCCTTTTTATTCTCGGCCTTTGGTGAAGGCTGAGGGAGAGATGCCCAGGACCCGTTTGAAGGCCCGGCGGAAGCTGACGTCACTGGTGTAGCCCACCTGCTCGGCCACGCTTTTGATCGTGACCTCCTGATTCTGCAGCAGTGTGCAGGCGGCATCGATCCGCACGTTCTCCAGGTATACGTGGAAGGACGTGCCCATTTCTTGGAACATATGGTTCATGATCTGCTCCGCGATGCCCAGTTCTTCACACAGCAGGGCCTGGTTCAAGGCCGCATTTCCATAATTATGGTTGATATAATCCAGAATGCGCTGATGGATCTCATCCAGGTTGGACCTTGCGCTGCTTTGCCTGAGATGCGCCTGCATCGCCTTCTGCAGAGAGAAGAGTACCCGTGTCAGATCATCGAAGGTCTCCACCTTCTGCATCTCCAGAAACAGAGAGTGGATCTCCTCCTCGTGATAGAACGTTTCAAGACCCCGTTGCAGGCTGCTGCGGATCGCCTGGAACAGGCTCTGCTGCATCGCATCGTTCAATGTAGTCAGTTCATAGTTCTGATAATGGATCTCATCGATCAGTTCCTGCAATTTCGCTTCGCTGCCATAACGGATCAGCTGGGAGAGGCGGATCTCCTGGTTCAGAGAATAGTGGAAGATCAATTGCTTGTCGGGCAGATCTTCCGCCGAATAGGCATAGATCTCCTTATCTTTAACGACGTGCATGGCCAGATCCTTGCATTGCGCATAACACTGGCTGACCTTGTGGTAATCATCCGTAGGATCGGACAGGAAGAAGTCATGATGATACTGCGTTTCTGCCTCGAATTCTTCACCCAACTGGTTGATCACTTCTTTAATCGATGGGAGCAGTTCCGACTCATTGCCGCTGCTGGGGCTGGAGATGAGGAAGACATGGTTCTTTTCATCGATATTGAAGTCGTAGAGCTTTGCGCCGAGCTGCTCTTCCATCTTTGCGCGGTATGCAGCGATCCGCTCATCACTTGGGATCGGAGCGGAACGGCCCATACGGTGGGCGTGGACGAAGGCAACAAGCATACGCCGGCCTTCCAGCTGCAGGGAACTCATCGCAAGGTTTTCCTGGAACAGAGGCGTATCGGTCTCACCTGTCAGCAACAGGCGCCCCAGCACTTCCAGATCCAGCAGCTGGAGACGGGTCTCGTCCAGACCGGACTGCTCTTTGCTGCGGTTGATCAGGTCGGAGATCGCAGATTCGATGAAACGGAAATCATCGGTCGAGTCAAAGCCTGTCGGTTCGGAATAGACTTCAGTCAGTTCCCGGAAGATACGCCGGATCGGCAGGGCGTTGCGGCGCGTCAAAATGCCCAGCAGCAGGAAGCTCAAGCCCAGAAGGACAGCGAAAGCAGACAGGACCACACGGCGGATCTGGTGCATCCTGGCCAGTACGGTGTTTGCAGGGACGACGGAACCATAGATCCAGCCGTTCCGTTCCGAGCGGACCAGGTTGACCAACTGCCCATGCTCAGTGAACTGCAGTGTCCCGGCTTCCGGCAGTTTGTCAAGCAGTGCATTCAGACAATCCTCCTTCAGCAGGGACTGGTTCCTGCAGATCAGCATCTGATCGTTTTCGTCCAGGATGAAAGCGACGCCCTGGTCGCTGTAGGTGGCGTTCTGCAGCAGGCCGTTTAAGAAACTATCATCCAGACGGACCATGACCACTGCGGAATTGATCGGGCTCGGATAAGAAAACAGGTCCGACATATAATAGATGGAGAACCGGTCGGGGTCCGCAGCGGGGATCGGGACATAGCTTTCCGAGATCGCACGGGCAGAGATATAGTCATTGAGTTCTGTATAGGACATCGACGTATTGTCGAACTTCAGATGCATCTGCGTCTCTTCATACACCATACCGGAACCGTTATCGATCACCAGGCAGCGGGGATGTGTCGTTTTTTTGCCAAAGTAGATATAGACCTTGTTGATCAAGGAGTTGGCGGCATTGTACTGCGGGATATGATGGTTGACCTTATATGTGGAAAAAACATGGTTCTGGTTCCACTTCCATTTATCATACAGGTTGAGGATGTTCTCATCCTTGCGCAGCGACATGGCCAGGGCCGGCATCGCCCGCAGATTCGCGTCCGTGATATTCTTTGCCTGTACCAGTGCCGTCTGGACCTCCTTGTTGGACTGCCGCATGATGACACCCTCCGCGGTGCGCAGAGTGAAGATGACAAGAAGAAATGGTATGATCAGGATCACATAATATGAGATCACAAAGCGGAACAAGAAACTCTTTTTTCTTTGTTCAGGAGTCGACTGTTTCATGGCAAGCCTCCTCGAAGTAATATGCTATAGTATACCATAAAATATAGGTTTGATGCACAAAAATTGGTCAAAATGTATGCTTTTTTCGAAAATCGTATGTTTTGTATGGGTGTACAAAGGGAAAAAGTATGCCGGAACCGGGAATTTGTCCGTAGGCAAATCATCATATGCACAATATAATTTTTAGGCAAAGGGAGGTGTACGCATTTGAAGAAAAGACAAAAGAATGCCAGTAAGGCATGGATCCGCCGGGACTGGGATCTGTATGTCATGCTGATCCTGCCGATGATCTACATCATCGTTTTCAAATACGTCCCCATGTACGGTGTTCAGATCGCGTTCCGCGATTACAATGTTTTCAAGGGCATGTCGAATAGTCCTTTTGTGGGATTCAAGTACTTCAAGCAGTTCTTCGGTTCTACAGAGCTTCCGAAACTGGTCGGCAACACGTTGAAGATCAGTATCTATGGACTGTTTGCCGGCATGATCTTCCCGATCATCCTGGCGCTGGTACTGAATTACCTGGGTCTTCTGCGCTACAAGAAAGTGGTGCAGACGGTGACATATGCCCCGTACTTCATTTCCACGACAGTCATGGTCAGCATGATCCTGCAGTTCCTGGCGTGGGATTCCGGTCCAGTCAACCAGATCCTGCAGAAACTGGGCGCCAGTCAGATCGATTTCCTGGGGGATCCGAAGAAATTCGTTCATTTGTATGTATGGTCCGGCATATGGCAGTATACCGGATATAACGCGATCATCTACATAGCGACCTTGTCCAGTGTAGATCCGACCTACCATGAGGCGGCCGTTGTCGATGGTGCGACCAAGTTCTGGCGCATCTGGCACATCGATCTGCCCTGTATCAAGTCCACCATCATCATCCTGATGATCATGAGTCTGGGCGGCACGCTGTCCACAGGATTTGAGAAGATCTACCTGATGCAGAACAACATGAACCTGCGGGCTTCGGAGGTTATCGATACGTACGTATATAAGATAGGTATTGCTTCACCGATCGCAAACTACTCGTATCCTACCGCCATCGGTCTGTTCCAGTCCCTGGTCGGCATGTTCATGATCATTCTGGCAAACACCTTTGCCAAGAGGATCGGGGAGGAATCGCTATGGTAAACAAACATCCTAACCGTATCAAAAGTCTGGGCATTGACCGGTTCTTTGACATACTGGTCTATGTTCTGGCCACAGTGGCGTTCCTGATCATCTTACTGCCTCTGATCAACGTTGTAGTCTGTTCCTTCAGCGGCGGCCGCGCCGTACAGACGGGCAAAGTCCTGCTTTGGCCCAAAGACGTAACAATGGACGCGTACAAGATGGTCTTTGAGTACAAAGATATCTGGATCGGTTACCGGAACACGATCTATTACACGGTGGTCGGAACCTTCCTGAACATCGTGTTCACCACGCTGATGGCCTATCCGCTGTCCCGCAGACAGCTTAGAGGACGCGCCTTCATCATGAGGATCCTGGTCTTCACCATGATGTTCTCCGGCGGCCTGATCCCGAACTACCTGCTCGTCAAGAATCTAGGACTGATCAACACGTCCTGGTCCCTGTGGCTGCCGGGCCTGATCAGCGTCTATAATGTCATTGTTATGCGTACTTACTTCGAGACCACCATCCCGGATGAGTTGCTGGAAGCGGCACAGATCGATGGGTGTTCCAACTGGGCCTTCCTGCTGCGCGTCGTCTTACCGGTCTCCAAGGCGATCCTGGCCGTCATGGTCCTGCTGTATGCGGTCGGCCACTGGAATACCTATTTCAACGCGATGCTGTATCTCAGCGATAAGAAGAAGTATCCTCTGCAGATCTTCCTGCGTGATATCCTGATCTCTACCGATATCGACATGAGCAGTATGACCGGTAGTGATGTGCAGGAAATGCTGAAGCGCAAAGAAATGCAGATCATTATGAAGTATGCACTGATCGTGGTCTCATCCGTCCCGATCCTGATCGCCTACCCCTTCGTACAGAAGTATCTGGTCAAGGGCGTCATGATCGGCTCGGTCAAGGGATAAATTTTAAAGGAGGACTCAAACATGAAAAAGCTCCAAGTTGTTCTGTGTCTGCTTCTGGCCTGTGTCATGATCCTTGCCGCTTGCGGTAAGAAGTCCGATGCGCCGGCAGACACCAAAGAAGAAGCAGCTCCCGCTGCGGAAGCTGACACTGAAAAAGAGGAAGCCCCTGCAGAGGAAGCCCCTGCAGAGGAAGCTCCCGCAGAAGAAGCTCCGGCTGGTGACTACGATGAGAATGGTGTTTCTCCGGAGCACGTATTCCCGATCGTTGCGGACACGATGAACCTGAAGGTCATGGTCCCGAACACCACTCAGGTCACGGACTTCTCTACCAATGAATTCACGCTTTGGTACGAGGACAAGACCAATATCCATGTAGACTGGAACGTCATCCCGCAGGACAGCGTTACCGATAAGGTCAACATCTCCCTGTCCAGTGGCGATATGCCCGACGTGTACATGCAGTGCGGTATCACCCAGACCCAGCAGATGGTCTATGGCAGCATGGGCGCTTTCGTTCCGATGAACGAGTACATCGACAAGTACAGTACCATGTTCCAGGACATTGAGAGCAAGGTCCCGGGTCTGCAGGACATCATCACCATGCCCGACGGCAACATCTACTGCCTGCCCTACATCGAGAAGTGCGTCCATTGCGAGAACTCTTCCAAGATGTGGATGAACAGAAAGTGGCTTGAAAACGTGGGTATGGAAGCTCCGACCACCGTCGAAGAGTTTGAAGCTACCCTGCGCGCGTTCAAAGAGAAGGACGCGAACGGCAACGGCGATGCGAACGATGAGATCCCGCTGCTGAGCTTTGAAGGCGGCTGGCACAGCAACGCTCTTTCCGGCTGGCTGACCGACCCGTTCGTTTACACCGCTCCGGATAATGACTATGTATATTTGCAGGATGGCAAGATCCAGCTGGCATATATGCAGGATGGCTGGAGAGATGCTATGAGCTGGCTGCATTCCCTGTATGCAGAAGGCCTGTACTATGACCAGAGTCTGATCATCAACAACGACCAGGCCCGTACCGTTGCTGCCAACGAAGCTGGCGACAACCTGGTCGGCTGCTTCCCGAACGGTGTTCCGAGTGCTGTTCCTGGTGACGCACTTGAAATGTGGGGCGACTATACCGCGATCGCTCCGATCGAAGGCCCGGCTGGCCGCTATGCGACCTTCATGCCCTACAGCCAGATCACCCCGACCTGCTACATCATCACCACCACCTGCAGCAACCCGGCAGCAGCATTCCGCTGGGGTGTTGAGCAGTATGATCGTGATATCAACTTCAAGAAAGTCTTCGGTAACGAAGGCGTGCAGTACCTGCGGATCACCCCGGGTGAAGGCGATGTTCCGGCCGACGCGTGCGACCTGAATACCGGCGATCCGTCCGAACTGGCTATGTTCGCTGACGGCGTGATGTGGGGCGATGAGCAGAACGTTGTATGGCGTGCGAATGGTCCGCGTATCGATACGCCGGATGCCAAGGAGTATCGCTACAACCAGTATCAGATCGGTACCTATGATGACAACATGGAGTATCGTCTGAGCTATGATACCCGCAACAACTATCAGCCGTACGATCCCGATCCGGCACAGTGCCTGCCTCCGCTGGTCTTTGATGATGCTCAGTCCGCAGAGCTGGCCAACAGCCAGACCGTCGTCAAGTCCTACGTCGAAGAGATGGCTGCCCGCTTCATCTCCGGTGACCTGGATGTAGAGTCCAACTGGGATTCTTATCTGAAGGAACTGGATGTCAAGGGCGTGCAGGGTATGATCGACATCTACCAGGCTGCGTACGACGCAAAGAACTAAAAAGATTCATTGCAATCTAACCGACGGTCTGTTATGATCGTTGCAAATGAGGAGCGGCAGCGAGGATTTCCTCGTTGCCGCTTTCTGAAAATGGAGGTCAACCATGCTACAGGTTTTCCAAAAGCCGCGGGATCAGGTCGAATCGGTATCTCGTACGGCAGATGCTTTGCAAATTGAAACTGCGCGTGGCACACTGCGCCTGGAGCCACAGTCTTCTCAGATAGTGCGGATCCGGTACGCGCAGCTGCACGTGCTGCGAGATCCCCAGGATCCGAGGCATATCACGGGCACCGAGAAACATACCTTTGCCGATACCAAGGGAATTGGTATCGTTTATAACGATGGCTTTGCGGACTGGTCCTATACAGAGACGGAGCAGGAGGTGTTGCTTACGACTTCTGCAGTGCGCCTACGCATCTCCAAGAGCGACGCAGCCATCACCTATGAAAAGCCGGATGGCACACTTTTGCTGAAAGAGCGAGCCGTGGATCCGCGGGATATGGAGCCCTTCACAGCCTATCGTCTGGATGCAGATGGTAAAGCCGTCGTGGAAGAGGTGGAGACAGCGGATGGTGTGAAGAAAGTGGTCCGGGACGCGGCAAAGGTCGCGGACGGAGAACTGTACCATACCCGCCTGCATCTGGAATTCCAGCCGGATGAGCATGTCTATGGTCTGGGCCAGGCGGAAGAGGGCGTGCTGGATCTGCGCGGCACCACCCAGTATGTGCACCAGGCGAACCGCAAGATCGCGGTGCCGTTCTTCCTTTCCACCAAGGGTTACGGCCTGTTGTCGGCGACCGGCAGCACCGCCATCTTTGAGGATACCCAGTATGGTACCTACCTGTACACAGAAGCGGATCCGGAGATGGACTACTATTTTCTGGCAGGTGATCGGTTCGACGACGTCATCCGTGGCTACCGTACCCTGACCGGAGCAGCGGCCATGCTGCCTGCCTGGGCCTTTGGCTATGTCCAGTCCCAGGAACGGTACGAGACCCAGAAAGAGATGCTCCAGATGATGCAGGAGTACCGCAAGCGCGGCCTGGGTCTGGACCTGCTGGTACTGGACTGGCAGTCCTGGGAAGGCCTCCTGTGGGGCCAGAAGACCTTTGACAAGTCCCGGTTCCCGGATCTTCAAGGACTGACGGATGCCCTGCATGAGGGCCACGTCCGTATGATGGTCTCCATCTGGCCGAACATGAGCGAGGATTGTGATAATTACCGGGAATTCAAGGAAGCGAAGATGCTCTTGCCGGCGGACGTGATCTATGATGCCTTCCGGCAGGATGCCCGGGAATTGTACTGGAAGCAGACAGAAGAGGGGATCTTCCAATATGGTGTCGATGCCTGGTGGTGCGACTCCAGCGAACCGTACACACCCGAGTGGGGCCACAGAGAACGTCCGGAAGCAGCAAGACAGTACGAAGAATTCGTAGGTGCCGCCTCGATCCACATGGGTGCGGCCCGGACCAACGCCTACGGCCTCGTCCATGCCCAGGGCATCTATGAAGGCCAGCGCGGCACCGGCACCAGCAAACGTGTGGTCAACCTGACCCGCAATGGCTACACCGGCCAGCAGCGCTACGGCACCATCCTGTGGTCTGGTGATACAGAAGCCTCCTGGACCACCTTCCGCAAGCAGATCCCCGCGGGACTGAATTTCTGTGCTTCAGGCCTGCCGTACTGGACATTGGACATCGGCGCCTTCTTCGTAAAGCGCGGTCTGCAGTGGTACTGGACCGGTGATTACAACGACGGTATGGACGACAAGGGCTATCAAGAACTCTACACGCGCTGGTTCCAGTATGGAGCCTTTCTGCCCATCTTCCGAGCCCATGGTACCGACGTACGCCGGGAGATGTGGGCTGTGACCGAACCCGCCTTCTATGAGGCGCTGGTGGCGACCAACCGGCTGCGCTATAAGCTGCTGCCTTATATTTATTCCCTGGCCGGCCATGTCTGGAAGGACGGCGACACCATCCTCAGGATGCTTGCCTTTGACTTCCCCCAGGACGAGACTGCCTGCCGGATCAAGGACCAGTTCCTGTTCGGCCCGAGTCTGATGGTCTGCCCGGTCACAGAACCCATGTATTACGAGAAGGATTCCACGCCCATCGACCGGCCGAAGACCCGCAAAGTCTACCTGCCGGAAGGCTGTGACTGGACCTGCTTCTACACTGGCAAGACCTATGAAGGCGGCGCCTGGATCACCGTGGACGCGCCCATCGACCGGATCCCGCTTTTCGTCAAGGCTGGATCCATCATCCCGATGGCAGAGCCCGCGGAGTATGCAGAACAGGCCCTGGCCGGCCCCATCCATCTGGCCGTATATCCAGGCAAGGACGCGATCCTGGACTATTATGAGGATGAGCAGGACGGCTATGGCTACGAGTCCGGCCGTTACAGCATCCGCCACATCACCTGGAACGAGGCAGAGCAGAAGCTGACGGTGGAAGATCCGGTCTCTCCGGCCGGATGGCAGCCCGAGGCACATGAGTTTATCGTAGAAGTACAATGATCGTCGGAAAGAAGATCATCAAAAAAGTGCAAGGTCATAGGATCTTGCACTTTTTAATATTGCGCGTAAAATTATTGACAATGTATTTGTATTGCATATAACATAAAGGAGAGTTCTATTTGCGGCGAAGAAAGGAAGCTTTTTATGGATCAGCCTAAGCAGCAAGCAACGATCTATATCGGTCTGAATGATCGGATCACGGGTGTGCAGTAATTTTGCACGGAAAAATACCTTTCGATATTAAAAAGCGCTTGTCAGAGTTACAGGGTCGCTTTTTCAGTACAGATCCTGAATGGCGGTTATTTCCATGAAGATGGCAGATATGTGGAAGAAAGTACACTTGTGCTCAGACTGGTAGATGTACCGAGTGCAACCATAACGGAAATAGCAAAGGATCTGTGCGTCTTTTTTAATCAGGAGAGCGTTATGGTAACGATGAATCCTACTACCGTGTTTTTTATCAAAGAGAACCTGTAAGGAG
>CADBPG010000213.1 GCA_902796435.1 uncultured Eubacteriales bacterium
GGCCAGACCGCGCGCATCGAGCAGGTCGGCGGAGAGGGAGCGCTGCGCCAGCACTTCCTGGATATGGGCATGATCCCCGGCACGGAGGTCACCCTGGTGAAACTGGCGCCGATGGGCGATCCCATGGAGTTTCGTCTGCACGGCTACGAGCTGACCCTGCGCGTCTCCGAAGCGGAGAAGATCCAGGCAGTGCGCGTGGATGCGGCCGAGGTGCAGGCAGAAGCTTCTGCGAAACACCAGCACAAGGAGCACCCCGGTCTGGGTGAAGAAGGCCGGTTCCATATCAAGGGCGAGAGCGAGCCTCTGCCGGATAGTGAGACTTTGACATTTGCTCTGGTGGGCAATCAGAATAGTGGCAAGACCACCTTGTTCAACCAGCTGACCGGCGCCAACCAGCACGTGGGCAATTTCCCCGGTGTTACGGTGGACCGCAAGGACGGCGTGATCCGCGGTCATGCGAATACGCTGATCACCGACCTGCCGGGCATCTACTCCATGTCCCCCTATTCCAGTGAAGAACTGGTCTCTCGGAACTTCGTTCTGGACGAGAAGCCGAAGGCGATCATCAATATCGTGGACGCCACCAACCTGGAGCGCAACCTGTATCTGACGGTCCAGCTGCTGGAGATGAACATCCCCATGGTCGTCGCCCTGAACATGATGGACGAGATGCGGGGCAACGGCGGCACCGTGGATATCAATACCATGGAGGTCATGCTGGGCACCCCGGTCGTCCCGATCTCCGCGTCTAAAAATGAAGGTGTGGACGAGCTGGTGCGCCATGCGGTCCACATCGCGAAATACCAGGAGCGGCCGCTTAGGCAGGATTTCTGCAGTGCAGAGGACCATAACGGTGCGGTGCACCGGGCCCTGCACGCGGTCAGCCATCTGATCGAGGACCACGCGGAACGCTCCGGCTTGCCGGTGCGCTTCGCCGCCAGCAAGCTGATCGAGGGCGACCAGCTGATCGCCGAGCAGCTGGATCTGGACCAGAACGAGCAGGAGATGCTGGAGCACATCGTGCTGCAGATGGAGAAGGAGCGTGGCATGGATCACAGCGCTGCCCTGGCGGACATGCGCTATGCCTTCATCCAGAAGGTGACCGATGCCTGCGTCGTGCACCCGCGGGAAAGCAAGGAGCACGTGCGCAGCCAGAAGCTGGACCGGATCCTGACAGGCAAATACACAGCGATCCCGACCTTCATCCTCATCATGGGCCTGGTCTTTTTCCTGACATTCTTCCTGGTAGGACCCTTCCTGCAGGACCTTCTGGCCCAGGGTATCGAGGCTCTGGCCAGCCTTGTGGAAAGCGCCATGGTGCGCGGCAATGTGAATCAAACCTTGCAGAGCCTGGTCATGAAGGGCCTGTTCGAGGGCGTCGGCAGTGTCCTGAGCTTCCTGCCTTTGATCGTCACCTTGTTCTTCTTCCTGTCACTGCTGGAGGACAGCGGCTACATCGCCCGCGTGGCCTTCTTCATGGACAAGATCCTGCGCCGCATCGGCCTGTCCGGCCGCAGTATCGTCCCGATGCTGATCGGTTTCGGCTGCACGGTCCCCGCGGTCATGTCCACCCGGACCCTGCCCAGTGACCGCGACCGTCGGATGACGATCCTTTTGACACCTTTTATGTCATGTACGGCGAAACTGCCGATCTATAGTTTCTTCGTAAGCGCCTTCTTCCCACGGCACAGCTGGATGATCATCACCGGTCTGTACCTGCTGGGCATCGTGGTGGGCGTGCTGGTGGCTTTGATCTACCGTAAGACCATGTTCCGTGGCGAGGCGGTGCCCTTTGTGATGGAGCTGCCGAACTACCGGATGCCCAGTCCGCGCAATGTCTGGCAGCTGCTGTGGGAGAAAGCCAAGGACTTCCTGCACCGCGCCTTCTCCGTGATCCTGATCGCGACGATCGTGGTGTGGTTCCTGCAGTCCTTCGACTTCCGTTTCAACCTGGTCACCGACCAGCACAACAGCATCCTGGCGGCCATCGCCGGTGTGATCGCACCGGTCCTGAAACCCGTCGGCCTGGGTGACTGGCGCATCGTGACCTCCCTGGTCAGCGGTTTCATGGCGAAGGAGAGCGTCGTCTCGGTCATGGAGATGCTCTTCAGCGACGGTGTCGCCGCGATCGGCTCGCTGGCAGCCGCGTCGCTATTGGTCTTCAGTCTGTTGTACACGCCCTGCGTGGCGGCCATCGCCTCCATCAAGCGGGAGATGGGCCGCAGGTGGGCCTTCTACGTGGTCCTGTGGCAATGTTGCATCGCCTGGCTCGTGGCCCTGCTGGTCCACCTGATCGGTCTGGCTTTAGGATTGGGGTGACGCACTATGAGTCTTGGTGACATCATCGTTATTGCGGCCGTTGTGCTGCTGGTCTGCGGCGCCTTGTGGAAGATCCGCCGCGGCAAAGGCGGCTGCTCCTGCGGCTGTGCAGGATGCACGCAGAAGTGTGATAAGAGAAAATGAATTAGAGCCCTCCGTGCGGAGGGCTTTTTGCGTGGATTACCTTCTATTTTAAGCAGCCCATCCCGTGGAACGTAGGCCATCGGGGGTGATTACCTTCTATCTTCAGTGACCCATCTCATGGAACGTAGTCGAGATAGGCGATTTCGGTCTGCAGAAACTCAAGTTGCAGGCGGACGGTAGCTGCCGGCGAGCAATTACCGTCTGTTGTAACTGGGATTAAAAATAGAACGTAGCCACCCTCGCGTGACTACGTTGCGTGAAAAACTGAGTTATAAATAGAAGGTAATTGCAATGAATCGGCTACCTTCTATGAAGGAAATCGATGGTCATGGAACGTAACCGCCTCGTGGCGTTACCTTATATCAGCGATGGTGAAATCCATAGAACGTAATCGGTCCCCAAACACTACGTTCTACCATGATCGAACGCGCCCATAGAACGTAACCGCCCGGCAGAAGCTCATGTGGCCAACAGGCAGACATAGCAATGTTAACGCACCACCAGCAATCAAATTTGCATCCTCAACCCACCAAACACGTAACTCGCAAACATATCATAATCAACATTGCATCCAAATACCACAAAAGCCCTCCATCAGGAGGGCTTTTCAAATCATCTCACGCGATCCCGTCGATCGAGGTCGACTGGATCCGGTGCATGCGGGCGTAGCTGCCACCGAGGGCGAGCAGTTCGTCGTGGGTGCCGCGCTCGGTGACCACGCCCTCTTCGATGACCAGGATCTGGTCGGCGTTGCGGATGGTGGACAGGCGGTGCGCGATCGCGATGATCGTGCGGCTGCCCGCGATGCCGGAGATCGCCTTCTGGATCTGGCGCTCGGTCTCCACATCGACGGAGGCGGTGGCTTCGTCCAGGATGATGATCGGGGAGCGGCGCAGGATGGCGCGGGCGATGGCCACGCGCTGCTTCTGGCCGCCGCTCAGACGCAGGCCGCGTTCGCCGACCTGGGTCTCGTAACCATCGGGCATGGCCATGATGTCATCGTGGATGTTGGCGGCGCGGGCCGCGGCCTCGATCTCTTCCATGGAGGCGTGGGCCACTGCGTAGCCAATGTTTTCCGCGATCGTGCCGTTAAAGAGGAAGGTATCCTGCAGCACTGGCGAAATGATGCTGCGCAGACTCTCGATGGTCGCATCCTGGATGTCAACACCATCCACCAGGATCCGGCCATTGTCCGGCACATAGAAACGGGAGATCAGCTGGGTCAAGGTGGTCTTGCCGACGCCGGTCGGGCCAACCAGGGCCAGCATCTTGCCGGCGGGGCAGTGGAAGGAAATGTCCCGCAGAACAGGGATATCATCCTCATAGGAGAAGCTCACATGGTCAAAATCCAGCGCGCCGGAAGCGGAGGACAGGTCCACGGCGTCCGGCTTGTTCTGGATCTCCACCGGGGCGTCCAGGATCGCAATGACACGTTCCGCGCCGGCCAGGGACTGCTGCATGCTTTCCAGCAGGTTGGCCAGACCGGAGACTGGCTGGTAGAACAGGCTTAAGTACAGAAGAAACGCGACGATCACTTCGACCTGCAGGCCTTCGCGGTAGGCCAGGTAGCCGCCACAGGAGACGACTAAAATGGTACCCAGCGAGGAGATGAATTCGACGCCCGGATGGAAGACCGCGCTGATCTTCAGGGCCTTCAGCATGGCGCGCACGTGCTCGAAATTGCGCTCGTTGACACGCTCGGTCTCATATTCCTCACGCCCGAAGGACTGGATCTCGTGGATGCCGGACAGGTTGTCCTGCAGCTTCGCGTTCAGTTCACCCATCTTCTTCTGGGAGATCCGGAAAAATGGCCGCACCTTTTTCGAGAAGATGACGCCGGAGATCATGATCAGCGGGATTGGTGCGCAGGTGATCAGGGCCAGCTTCCAGTTGATGACCAGCAGGATGACCAGGGCACCGCCGAAGGTGACCAGGTTGGTGATGGTCTCCGGGATCATGTGGGCGTAGAGCAGTTCAAAATCACGGGTATCATTGACGATGCGGCTCATGAGATCACCGGTCTGTTTATCATGGAAATAACCCAGATGCATCCGCTCCAGCTTGTCGTAGGTCTTGGTGCGCAGGTCGCCCACCAGATACCAGGCGGCCTTGTGGGCCAGATAATTGCTCAGGAACCGGAAGAGGATCCGCAGCAGGTACAGGCCCACCAGGATCGCCGTCAGCTTCCAGATGGTCTTAAGCCCCTCTTGGGTGACACCATCACTGACGATGCCCGTCATCCGGGAGAGGACGCGGGGCGCCGCCAGGTTGACGACGGTCAGACAGAGGGTGGAGAGGATGGCGATCACGTACAGTTTCTTGTAGCGGATCGCCTCGCGGGAGAGTCTCAGAAGTAATTTCATGTCAGTACCTCGCTAAAAAAAGAGGATGCCGTACATAAGCTCGGCATCCCAACTGCTTGTTGTTTTCATTATACGGTACGGGGCAGATTTGTCAAGCAGTTTTGTTTCGTACAAAGATGATACGATCTTATGGATAACGTAAAAATATGCGATAAAAGATTAAGAGCACCTTAATTCTAATATTACTTTTGTATTTTATTTTCATAAAAATCTTGCATGTTGTGCCAATATATGGTAAAACATTAAGGAGTATAAATATAAATAGCAAAAATAGTATGCTCTTTTATGGTATGCGAACGAAAAACGTACAATTTGCTTTTGTAAAATTGATTCACAGGTTTTAGAACGATTGTTGTTTATTGTTTTGCAGATCCTGAAGAAAGGGCTTTTTTTCCATTCCAGTGGGTTAAAAAAATA
>CADBPG010000214.1 GCA_902796435.1 uncultured Eubacteriales bacterium
GCCTGAGCTTTTGCGGCTTTCAGCGCCTCTTTCTTCACCTGCTGTCTGGCCTTCCATTTCTCCTCATCCGCAGGAGTCCGGAAGGCTGCGTGGCCGGAAAGGTTCTCCATAAGAATCTTCCGCTCCGCCTTGTATTCCGGTCCATTCAGGCCGAGTCTGACCAGCCAGACCCGGAGTGCGTATTTCTCATTACTGTCATCCGTTTCCTTGGCCTGGACGCGCTTCTGAGTTTGAGCCATCTTGTTCATGGCTGCTGCCAGCTTTGTAAAGGTCTGCAGGTGATCTGCATCCCTCACACCGGTGAAACCGTCAAAGGTCACCTTCTCCTCATCGAAAGAAATGCCCTGCAGCGCGTTCTCGCTACCGTCCCACTCCTGCACAAAGGCGATCAGCTCCTCAGGTCTTAAGAAGGTGTGCCGGTCAAGGATGTCGTCCACCAGATCCTTATTTGCATGAAATGTTCCGCCAGTCGCTTTGGAAATGAGCGGTCCTCGCGTGTGGATCATGCAGATCAGGTTGATCAGGGAAGCTGCTGTGTATCTGGAAAGCGGGAAGCTGATCCTCGCATCCATCGGAAAGCCCATCGGCTCCTCCCCGTCCCTGATACCGAGGCTGGCTGCCGATTCCTCTTCGGCCTCCTGTTCATACTCCGTATCCGGGATCGGATCGGTATCAATGGTATCCGTTTCCACAATCCCCGCCTCTTCTGCCTGCGTGGTTATCTCGCTGAAGATGTCCGTATCCGGTCGCCAAATCTCCTGCTCTTCCTGGGGCTCATCATGTGTTTCAGCTTCTTCCCAGTCATCCTCACCCCACTCCTCCGTTCCGAGATCGGGCTGAAGGATCTCGGCGGGTTCAGTCCCTGGCTGAGTCGGGCTTACCGGATGCGTTTCCTCGATGCAGGCTCCGATCATGTTCTCGGAGATGAGCGTTTCCAAAACGCTCTCGTCAGCGCCTTCCTCCACGGTCAGGCAACCGTCTTTCTCGACGATGAATGGGCCAACCTCGTAAGCGCAGCGGGGAACCCTGGTGTAGCGTGCATCCAGTCCGGTCAGCTCACTCAGGCGGGCAACCAGGACTTTGCGGTCTTCGATGTTCTTTTCGTATTTCTTCATGGCATTTCGCTCCTTTTCTGAATAATTCCCGCGTCCCTCGCGGTAGTGTATTCATCACTCTACTGCCCTGAAAATGCAAGTATTATAATCGATAAATCCGGCTCTTTTTCAGAGTTCTACGTTATCGACAAAGGACGCGGAAATACATCGGGTAGATGTGACAGTCAGGAGCGTTTGCGGCTTTCCCGCCAACTGCGAAGGTACTCAATTTGGTCACGGTCTTCGCGTTCTCTCTCTTCCAGATCCTCGTCATCAGTAACTGCACCAATCACGAAGCCAGAGAAAAAACTTATAAGAAGTACCGTAATTACGGTAATCACATAATGCATCCATATCCTCCCCAATTATCGGCTCAGCTGTCCCACTCCTTCTTTTGTCTCGGCATCCCACACGATTTCTTTTCTGGACACTTTCCAGATATGCAGCCGGGACCGGCATTTCCGAACAGTTCAGGATCAGTCTGCTTACAAAGCTTCAGCATCTCATCCGCCATCTTCCGTATCTCCCATTGTGCCCGGTTGCAGCACCGCAGGGAAAAGAAATGGCGCAGCTCCCTCGCGTTCATTGTCATGATCAGAGCAGTCGGTACAGCCTGCGGTGTGACATATCTGGCATCCTCTGCTGGAATGCCTGCATCTACCATTCGCTGGTAGAGATTCATGACATCTTCCAAGAGGCTTCCTGCTTCCATGTAGAAATCAGAATTCCGGATGCTCTCAGGTATAATAAGATCCACACCCCTGATCCTGACATACCGCTGTGACTGGACGGAAAAGCTCGCCAGCCTGTGCCGGGTCAACTGCGCAAGTGCCGCTCGGCTTAAGCCCTCCACACGAAAGGTAAACACAGCGTGTTCCAGGACGGATTCATGCCCGGAAGCAAGGGACTGCTGCAGGGAATGGTATCCGTTTTTGGAATTGGTACACACGGCGGCGGCATCACAACAGATACCGGAAGCTGTCGGAGTATAGGCGATAAGTTCAACCTTCATCACTCACCCTCCACTTCTTCCGGCTCGAAGGTCGCCACTTCATCAAAGCGGAGCTTCTGCCCGTCACGGATCACAAACACGTCATCGTATTTGCCGTCGTTGTGGGCAATCGCTCTTTTCACAATGCAGTCTACGAACTTCGGGTCAAGCTCAATGCCACGGCAGATGCGGTCAGTCTCCATGCATGCGATCAGCGTGCTCCCGCTTCCAAGGAAGGGATCGAGTACGATGCCGTTGGTCATGGTGCTGTTCTTGATCGGATAGGCCATGAGCGTCACAGGCTTTGTGGTCGGATGGTCCGGACTGCTCTTCGGCTTGTCGTACTCCCAGACCGTGACCTGCTTGCGGTCGGCATACCACTGATGCTTCCCGCCCTTCTTCCACCCGAAC
>CADBPG010000215.1 GCA_902796435.1 uncultured Eubacteriales bacterium
ATGAACCGCATCCTTTCGGAAAGCGGACGCTACATCATTGGGCGGATGGGTATTCCCTACCGCCAGAAGGGCATCAACGTGATCAGTATCGCGATCGATGCTCCGCAGGATGTGATCAGTGCCGTGTCCGGCAAGATCGGCAAGCTGCCCGGTGTCAGCATCAAGACGGCCTACGCGCCGTCTGTGAATAAAGAGTGATGAACAGCCAGAACAAGGGTGTGACCGGTGATGAAGTCCTGATCCGGGACGCCTCTTTTCCGAAACCATTCAGTAACGGGCTGGAGTTTAACCCGCCGGTGCATGGCACCTGGAACATCGTGCACATCGGCCTGCAGATGCCGGAAGCGGTGCAGATCTACGTCTGTGCCAAAAACTGCATGCGCGGCGTTGTGCTGACAGCGGCTGAAATGAATGCTTCCGACCGCTTTTCCTTTGTGATCCTAAAAGAGGAGGACATGGTCCGCGGCGGCCTGGACGATGTGACGATCGCGGGCGTGATCGATGTCATCCAGAAGAGGATCCGGGCGGGGCAGAAGCCGAAGGCCGTGCAGTTGTTCCCAGTCTGCGTGCACCATTTCCTGGGCACCGATTACAAGCGCATGTACCGGATCCTGGAGGAGACTTTTCCGGACATCGACTTCTATCAGGCCTACATGGACCCGATCATGCAGAAAAAGGGGTTCACGCCGGATCAGAAGCTGCGCCGGGCCATGTTCGAGCACTTCCGTAAAGAAGAGCCGGAGCGGAAGACGGCCGCCATTCTGGGCTGCGACTTCCGCATCGAGGATTCTTCGGAGATCGTGCAGCTGCTGCAGGCCAATGGCTGGCGAGTGCGTCAGATCCAGGACTGCCATACCTATGAGGAGTTTCTGGAGCTGGGCAAGGCGGAATTGTTCATTTCCGTGTATCCACCGGGTCTTTTGGGTACGCAGGCGGCCGCCAAACGGTTGGGCAGGAAGTTCCTGTACCTGCCATCGACCTTTGATCAGGAAGAGGTAGGTGCACAGCTAGATCAACTGGCAGAGACCTGCGGCTATGATGCACGGTTCTCGACCCAGGAACAGGAACTGGAAGAAGCCCTGGAGCACTTGCACCAGAAGATAGGGGAGACCCCGATCCAGATCGACGGGACCGCCCATCCCCGCCCGTTGGGGCTGGCCAGACTTCTGAGCGCTCATGGGATGCGGGTCGAGAAGGTGTACCTGGACGCCATCAGTCCGGAAGAAGAAAAAGCATTCTTGTGGCTTAAGGAAAACTGTCCGGAACTGGTACTGTCGGCCATCATGCATGTGCGGAAACGTACTTATGTGAGCGGGCAGGCGGAGCGGCAGAAGACCATCGCCATCGGCCAGAAGGCCGCCTATTTCGCGGATACACCGCATTTTGTCAACATCGTGCAAGGCTTTGGGTTGCATGGGCTGGACGGCGCGATTCGCATGTGCAGACTGATCGAAGAAGCCTTTGAGGAAGAAAAAGATACCCGCGATATCGTGCCGCGTAAGGGATTGGGGTGTGAGAGCTGCCTATGGTAAATAGTTACAGAATCATTCCGGTATATACCGGGGATGTATCCGGTGCCGCCTCCGCCTTGTATGAACTGGGCGGACTGACGGTGATCCACGATCCCTCCGGCTGCAATTCCACCTATAACACCCATGACGAGACGCGCTGGTATGATGAGGATAGCCTGATCTATATCTCCGGCTTAAGCGAGCTGGACGCGATCCTGGGCAATGATGAGAAACTGATCCGGGACATCGTGTACGCGGCGGAGGCCATGCATCCTCAGTTCATCGCCCTGGCCAGTTCGCCGATCCCCTTCCTGAACGGGACCGATTTTCAGGGCATCGCGAAGGTCGTGGAACACAGGACCGGTCTGCCGACCTTCTTTGTTCCCACCAATGGGACCCATGACTATACGATCGGTGCCGGAGAAGCCTTCCTGGCCCTGGCGAAGCATCTGTTTTCCGGGAAGACAAAGAAAGCCCCCACTTCTGTGGAGGGCAGGAAGAAGATCAACATTCTGGGGCTTACACCGCTGGATTTTGATGCACCGGGCATCCTGGGGAGCCTCGGCGCCAAGCTTTCCGATTATGAGATTGTATCGCAGTGGGCCTGTGGCAGTTCGTTGGAAGAACTGAAAAAGGCCGATGAAGCAGATCTGAATCTGGTGGTTTCCGTGACTGGTTTGAAAACAGCGCAGTGGATGCAGGAGCATCTGGGCATGCCCTATGTGCTCGGCTGCCCGGTCGGCGCGTATGCGGATGTGCTGATGCATCCGGAACGACCGGCGCCGGAGACTGAAGAGGGCGATATCGTGATCGTCGGAGAACCGGTCATGGCGGTATCCTTGAAGGAGCATCTGAAGATGCGCTATGGGCTGAAAGCCTGCGTGATCGATCCGCTGGAAACCACCTGCCCGGGTGTCTTTGCCCAGACCAGGGGCGAGGAGGACTTGGAAGCATTGTTGCAGGATGCGGCCTGGGTCATCGCGGACCCGCTGTATCAGCCGCTGCTGCCCCAAGGGGCCGGATTCATTCCATTCAGCCATGAGGCCTTCTCCGGACGCTGCTTCCGGGGGCAAAGGGTAAACGTGCTGGATGACCAGGTATTAGAAGAATGGCTGAAGCCACTGACAGAAAGAGAGACCGTGCAATAACGAGATCATCGTTACTGCACGGTCTTTCTTTTTCACAGGTCAAATCTGAAAACGCATGTTTTTGTAGCGCCGGTCTTGATCCGCATTTCGTTGTCTTCTGGCAATTCTGCGATCTCCACCAGTGTACCCTTCAGATATTCGAGGGTTTTCCTGGAGGGCCAGTTGTCTGGATGACAGGTAATGTACAGGTAATCCATCCCATGGCGCCTGGCCAGGTCGAACAACAGGGTACAGGCTTTGGCGGCATAATGGTGCCCACGGTATGCCGCATCGACGGCATAACCGATATGGCCTCCATAATACAGATTGTCATTGTAACCGATCCGCAGATCGCAATGACCCATCGGTTGCCCTTGCTTGTCGCAGATCGCGAAGCGGTATGCCGGGACCCAGTTCCGTACAGGATCGGCCTCGGCGGTCCGCTTCAGGACCAATTTGATCTCACTGTTTTCTAAATGCTCTGTATTTAGGAATTCCATGACCAAGCTCCTTAGGATATGTTACAACTCGAAGGTCACAGGCGCGTCGCCGGCGATCTCGAAAGGTCCCGGCATGGGGTTCTGCGCAGGACGCACATTGCCGAAATAATCATGGTCGAAGACATAGGCGCTGCCGTCCGGCTCTTCAAAGCGTTCTTCAGCATGATAGCTCTTCCCGAGCAGGTCACTGGTCACAAGCACTGTGGAAAGCCCGCGCAGCACCTTGGGATCGACCGTCACTGTTACGCCGCTGCAGTCCGGAGCAAACTGGAACTGGATCCCGGATTCCTTTTTCTCCAGAGCACCCTCATCGATGACGCTGGGTCTGGCGGAGTTGAGATACAGGTTGTTCTTGATCCAGTTGGGCAGGTGCGCGGAGAACAACTTGGGGCTGAAGGGCTTTTCCCAGAACTTGTCATCCGGGCCGGGATAGTCATCGTAGGAGCGTAGGCCTACCGGATAGAGCGTCGCGTTGTTCTTGGTGGGCAGACCGTCCATCTTGGCCTGCTTGTCCGCCTCGAGCTCCTCAGGAGAACGCTCCGGAAGCGGCAGATGCTCGAAGAAGCCCATGGGAAGCGGTTCTTCGGTCGAATCATCATCACGCAGAAAAACATTCTGATAATAACGGTCGTCACCACCGATGATATTCGTGTATCCGGCCACCGCCGTTTCATGTGGGAAATGATAAGGCGTCATGCGGCCGCGGTCGGGATTGATCACGATACGTCCGGCAAAGAGGTTGTGGACGAAGGCACCGCCCTGGGAAAGATTGCGGAAGCTCACAGGGGAGAGGAAGAGGTTGTGATCCACAGTATACGGGCCGTGGCAGACCTCTACGAAGAGGTCCTCGGAACGACTGTCGAGGCAGAGATTGTGGTGCAGATGGGTGCCCTGGGCCTGCCAGTCGAACCAGACAGCGCGGTAGCAACTGTAGAATACATTGTGATGGATATTTACATCCAGGGAAGCGTGCAGCTTGATACCGGAGACTTCCGCTCCATGATAGGTATTCTTGTGATGGATATGGTGGATGCGGTTTCCGTAGATCTCGCTGAAAACAGCGCCCAGATGGCCGACGATGCCACATTGCTCGCATTCCGAGATCTCGTTGTAGCGCACGGTATGGCTGCCGATGTGCTCCTTGTCCCAATGGGCACAGTGCAGTGCGCGGAAGATGACCTCCTGCTCACGCTGGGTCCCGAATTTGAATTTCAGATCGGACCATTCGTTCTGTCCGGTGGAGATCTCCTTACCAAGACTGATACCGCAGCAGGTCGATTCTGTGATTTTGTTGTTTTCGATGATCCAGCCCTTGGACCAGTGCGGCCCGATGAGGCCTTCCTGGAGAGCAGTCGGTGGCGCCCACTGGGGCGATGCCTGCCGGAGCGTCAGACCGCGGACGGTGATATAATTCCGTCCGGTCTTTTCCGGCCAGAAGCAGAAGGGCCGTACGTTGATCTCGACACATTCTTTGCGAGGATCGGCCTTGCCGAAATTCGCCCAGATGGTCGTGCAGGTGTCATCGACCTTGCAGCACCATGCCAGCAGGGAATCCTCAGGATATTTTGCTTCAGACCAGGGCGTGGGGGCTTTTACTTCTTCAAGTGTCGAACGCTCGTAGAGGGATTTTCCGTTGAGGTAGACCTGGCCCAGGTGGGTCACGGGCAGATCTGCGAAGAGCCAGTCGCCGTAGACCGGTGTATCAAAGGGGTTGCGGTACGTAAACAGTGTATTGGGAACGCTGGTACGCCAGACGCCGGGTTCTTCCTCCGTCCAGTCGGTCACGATCTCGGCACCGCTGATCACGACTTCGCCGTCACCTGCGGCTTCATAGACAATGCGGTGGTCCTCGGTTCCGCCGTTTGCCGGGCTGACCCATTCGCGGTAGACACCGGCGTGGATCTTGACAGTGTCACCGGGCAGCGCGATCTGCGCGGCTTTGGAGATGGAGCGGAAAGGTTTGTCCTCCGTGCCGTTCCACCGATCGCAGCCATGGATACTGATATGAAAGATCATGATTTGAACCTCCTTTTGCATCAGTTTTATTTCTTGCCTTTATTATAGTGAACGTGGATCGTCTTGTCCATACAAGAAAAAAGATTGCACAAAAGCCAATAGTACAAAATGCCGACAACATAAAACAAAACAAACGGACATTTAGAACTTTTGTTCACAACAAAACCCAAATTATCTCAGTGAATAGGCTATATAATACAAAATTATTAAACTTTAGCCATTGACTTCTGGTGATGTTTATTGTATAACAAACAGTATGAATGACTGATTCAGTACCTTCAGTCAAATCATACAAAGTCCTTGGAAAAGGGACTATAGAACAAAAGTATCATGAAAGGAGAAGGGAAATGAAACACTTGTTCAAAAGAGCTTTAGCAGTTTTGCTGGCATGCATGCTGTTATCCGGGCTCGTAGCGTGCTCTAAGGGTGGAGACGCTAAGACAGACAATGAAGGCGGCGGCGATGCTGCTGCGACAACCGACGAAGCGGCTCCTGCGAAGTCTGGAGACTATGTCAAACTTGTGTTGTGGGGTGTCGGCAATGCTGATACCGCGGACTGCGCTGAAGTAGCAGAAGCAGTCAGCAAGATCACTCGTGAAAAGATCGGTGTCGAGATCGAACTTGTTCGTGGACAGGATGGTGAGCAGATCAACCTGGCGCTTACCACCGGTGAACCGATCGATCTTCTGTGCTACAACAACATCAACGGTCAGTTCAATACGGTCGTCAACAACAACTGGGCGTATCCGCTGGATGACCTGCTTGAGAAGTATGGTCAGGGCGCAAAAGAAGTCATCAACCCGTATGACTTGGATGCCTGCAAATTCAATGGTGTTCTGTATGCCCTTCCGAACCAGAAGGATACTTCCCGTGCAGCAGGTTTCGCAATGCGCAAAGACATCTGCGATGAACTGGGCATCACCGTTCCTGAAGAGGGCACCTACGAAGAAATGCATGACATCCTGGTAAAGGTCCATGAAGCATATCCGGATATGTATCCGTTGGTCCCGACATGGGCAGGCGGCGGTATGCAGACCACCCTGCCGATCGATCCGCTGGGCGACAGCCTGGGTATTCTTGAGGATGCCCGTACCGACAGCACCACCGTTGTCGACCAGGCCGAGACGAAGTCCTTCCAGGATTTCTGCAAAATGATGTGGCAGTGGAATCAGGAAGGTCTGATCATGCCTGATGCAACCACCACTACCGAAAACGCGCTGCTTTCCTCCAACGGTTTCGCTATGTTCGAGAACTGGAAACCTGGTAAAGAGCTCGAAGTTTACAAGGGCAACGGCAAGGAAGTTTACTTCATGAAGATCCATGGCCCGATCAAGCACACCGCGATTCCTAACGGTAACTCCTGGATCATTCCGTATTCCAGCAAGCATCCGGAAGAAGCAATGAAGATGTGGAACCTGATGTATACGGATCCTGATGTCTCCAACCTGCTGATCAATGGTATCGAAGGTAAGCACTGGGTATGGGCGAATGACGAGCATACTCTGATCAAGTCTCCTGAAGGTGTTGACCCGAACGCTTCCGGTTATTCTTCTGTTGACTGGTCCTGGCCGAACCAGCAGATCACTCCTGTCTGGGAAGGTGCTGAGGATCCGGATCTGTGGACCAAGCTGAACGAGTTCAACAACAGTGGTGTACCGAGTCCGGCAATGGGCTTCATCTGGGACAGCTCTTCCGTTATGAACCAGGTCACCGCCTGCAACAACGTATCTGCTACCTACAGAACCGCTCTTATGTGGGGTTCTATCGATCCGGAAGAAAACATTCCGAAGTACATCGAGGAGCTTAAGGCTGCGGGTATCGACGAGATCATCGCTGAGAAGCAGAAGCAGCTGGATGCTTTCCTTGCAGCAAAAGGGTAATCCTGCCTGACAGACAAACATAAACACAAACACATGCAGGTGTCAAAAGAATCCTTTTGACACCTGCATGGTGATATTATGAGAAGGAGGGCTGGTTACACTTGAAGAAATTTGTTGTCAAAATGCAACGCTATTGGCCGCTGTACTTAATGTTCTTGCCCGGTGTCGTCTATCTGTTCATCAACTCATATATTCCGATGTTCGGCATACAGATCGCCTTCCGGCAGTACAATGCGGCGAAGGGCGTATTTGGAAGTCCCTGGATCGGATTAAAGAACTTTGAGTTCCTGATCCGGACCAAAGACGCCTGGGTCATGGTCAGAAACACACTGCTGTATAACATTGTGTTTATTATTCTGGGTACGGTTGCGGCCGTTGCGACCGCGATCATCCTGAGTGAGATCCGCAATAAAAAGGCCAAACAAACCTATCAGACCATTATTCTGATCCCGTTCCTGATCTCTATGGTCATCGTCAGTTACCTGGCGTTCGCTTTCCTGAGCACCAGTAACGGTTTCATCAACAACACGCTGGTCAAGGTGTTCGGCATCAAGGCGATCGACTGGTATAACACGCCAAAGCATTGGCCGTTTATCCTTGTGATCATCAACCTCTGGAAGGGTCTCGGATATAACATGATCCTGTATTATGCGACCATCCTCGGTATCGACAGTACGTTGTATGAAGCGGCTGTCGTGGATGGGGCCAACCGTTGGCAGAAGGTTCTTCACGTCACGCTGCCCGGCCTGAAATCAACGATCATCATCCTGACACTTATGGCTCTTGGCGGAATCTTCCGTTCGGATTTCGGTCTTTTCTATCAGGTTCCTCAGAACTCTGGTCCGCTGATCAATGTGACGCAGACGATCGATACCTACGTTTATCGTGGCTTGATGCAGAACAATAATATCGGCATGTCTTCAGCAGCTGGTCTCTATCAGTCTGTTGTCGGTTTCGTGCTGGTCATTACTGCGAATACGATCGTCAGAAAGATCGACAGTGACAGCTCGCTGTTCTGAAAGGAGGCGCAATTACATGGTACAACATGACAGGGGATTTCAGATTGTCGCAAACGCATTGATGATTTTCCTGGTGATCTGTGTCCTTGCACCTTTCTTACTTATGCTTATGTCTTCACTGACGGATGAGCAGTCACTGATCGCAAATGGATACAGTTTTATTCCTAAAAAATTCAGTATTTACGCCTACAGATATCTGCTGGTGCAGTCCGGCTCCGTGGCACATGGCTATCTCATCTCTGTTTTGGTCACTGCGGTCGGTACCTTCAGCAACCTGCTGATCACGATTTTGTATGCATACCCGCTTTCCAGAAGAGATCTGCCCGGAAGAAATATCTTCGCATTCTATCTGTTCTTCACGATGCTCTTCTCTGGTGGTCTGGTTCCTGCGTACCTGATGTGGACACAGACATTCCATATCCGCAACACTTTTTTCGCGTTGCTGGTTCCGGGTCTTCTGATGAGCCCGTTCAACGTCATCATGATGCGTACATTCTTCACGACCAACATTCCGGATGAAGTTATCGAAGCAGCACGAATCGACGGTGCCAGTGAGTTCAAGATCGTCTTTACGGTGGTCTTCCCCATGGCCGTGCCGATCGTCGCTACCATCGGTTTCCTGGTTGGACTGGGCTACTGGAATGACTGGATGAACGGTCTGTACTATATCAATGATGACCGGCTCTACAGTATTCAGGTCTTGCTGATGAAGATCCAGCGAAATCTGGATCAGTTGAGGCAGCAGGCCCAAAACGGTAGTGGTAATGTCAATCTGGCAGAACTGCCGTCCACTTCCGTTCGAATGGCACTGACGGTCATGGGTATTCTTCCTATTATGATCATTTATCCTTTCGTGCAGAAGTTCCTCGTAAAGGGTATTACCATCGGTGCAGTTAAAGGTTGATCAAGTACAGGATATCCTGTTACAGATCAGGTCCTTCCTGCGGGCCAGGTATAAGCCGGGCTCGCGGGAAGACCTGATCTTTATTTCTATATGCAATAAAAAGCAATGGAGGAGATAGTTCATGAAAAGGGAAGTACTCTGCGTCCTATGTGTTCTTGCAATACTCCTTTCCGGATGTACCGGTTCCGGCAAAAGCGCTGACAAGAGTCTGAAAGAGGTTTTCGCTGCGCACAACATGAAGGTCGGCACCTGCGTCACCTCGGGGATGATCAAAAGCGATAAGACATCGGAGGTCTTGCTGAACCAGTTCAACAGCCTGACCATGGAGAATGCCATGAAGCCGGACAGTATCTTCGATCAGGCCAAGAGCAAGGAGGCCGGAAAGCCGGTGGTCGAATTCAACGAAGAGGCACTGTCCATCATGGCCTGGGCCAAGGAGCATAACTACTCCATGCGGGGGCACACGCTCATATGGTACAGCCAGACACCGGAATGGCTTTTCCGTGCAGGGTTTGAAGGAAGCGGTGCCTTTGTGGGCCGGGATGAGATGCTTTCCCGCATGGAAGCCATGATCAGCGGCACCTTCGCCAAGCTGGAAGAACTGGGCTATCTTGATCTTTTCTATGCCTACGATGTCGTGAACGAGGCCTGGATGGAAGATGGTACCATCCGGCAGAACCATTGGACCGAGACCATCGGAGATGACTATCTCTGGTACGCGTTTTACTACGCTGACAAATATGCTCCGGAGAGCATCGATCTGTACTACAATGATTACAACGAGCAGTACAAGATGGAACCACTTTTGAAGTTCGTGGACACGTTGAAAGATGACAGCGGCAGATACCTGATCGATGGCATCGGCCTGCAGGCGCATTTGTACACGTCCGACAGCCTCACAAGTTATTTCTATGTTCTGGACAAATTGGCGGAGTCCGGCCTGAAGCTCCAGCTGACCGAGCTGGACGTCTGCCTTGGTAAATATATGAGCCCGCTTCCGGCGGACGAGGAAAACCTAAAGGCCCAGGGACAGTTCTATTATGATCTGATCAACGGATTGTTTGAGCGGGTGGACGCGGGCAAGATCCAGATGGATGCCCTGACCTTCTGGGGTTTCTGGGATATCGCATCCTGGAGGAAGGAATACAGTCCGCTGCTGTATGGAGAAGATCTGGCACCCAAATATGCATATTATGGTGCTTTGCAGGTCAAGGACAAGGCAGGCTATTGATGTGTACTGTTGAAATCTTCATAGAAAAGGAGTATACTGTCTATTCATATGTGTCCTGGCCCTCTATATCTATGGCCTGGCAACGTTTCAGTGGAGATAAAAGAAAGACATCCATATTCGAGTTGAACTCAAAATATGGATGTCTTTTTGTATGCAGGTCGTACGTTAATCTTCGATCAACCGCTGGATCTTCTTCGTCAGACGGCGGATCTCTTCGTTGGTGCGATGCTCCATGGACTTTACATATGCCAGCAAGGCTTCGGCAGCCGCCACCAGATGGAGGTAATCTTTGTTCTTTGCAGGAGCCTGTTGTTTGCTTTCTTTCTTCCTCTCGACAGGCTGAGCCACATAGACCCATTCTCCCGTGAGAAGGTCAAAGCAGGAACCGGACCAGGGGGCTTCCGCAGGAATATTGAACTGTTCTGTGATCTTTTCGGACAGGGCCTGGCAATTCTCATCATCTCCATGGTTGACAAAGATCCGCTTGGGTTTCTGCCCGATCGCTTCGATCCAGTGCAGAAGACCGGCCTGGTCCGCGTGTCCGGACACACCCTTCAGAAGATCGATCTCCGCGTTGACGTGGATCTCTTCACCCAGGATCTTCACCTTCTTTACGCCGTCATAGATGATCCGGCCCAAAGTACCGTTTGCCTGGTAGCCCACGAAGAGGATCGTATTGGCCGCGTTCCAGATATTGTGCTTCAGATGGTGGCAGATACGGCCGCCTTCGCACATGCCGCTGGAGGCGATGATGACCTTGGGTTCCCTGTTCCAGTTCAGTTCCTGGGATTCCGCAACGGTCTCGATGGTCTCAAGACCTTCGAACCAGATCGGGTTTTCACCCTCCTTCATGATGGCGAGGGTCTCTTCATCCAGACAGGCCATTTCACATTGTAAGAATACGGCGGTCGCCTTATTGGACAAGGGACTGTCCAAGAAGACCTTGAAATCCGGGCGTTCCGGAAGCAGGTGCTGCATCTTGATCTCCCGGAAGAAGTAGAGCAGTTCCTGGGTACGCCCGACAGCGAAGGAAGGAATGATGACCGAGCCGCCGCGGGCAAAGGTCCGGCGCAGGACCTGGACCAGATAAGGGATGGGGTCCATGGCCTGTTCATGCAGCCTTGCGCCGTAGGTGGATTCGATCAGGACATAGTCAGCGGCGCTTACGGGAATGGGGTCGTTGATGATGGGCTGGTCCGTATTGCCCACGTCACCACTGAAGACAAGGGTCACGCTCTTGCCTTTCTCTGTCAGGAAGCATTCCACGGAGGAGGAACCCAGAAGATGGCCGGCATCCGTGAAGCGGATGGAAAGGCCTTCATCCACCTCGATCACCTGACCATAAGGGCAGGCACGGAAGAGGGCCATGGTGTTCTCCACATCTTCCGCCGTATACAGGGGTTCCACCGGTTCCTTGCCCACACGCAGATTCTTTTTCGTCTGGTAGGCGGCGTCTTTTTCCTGGATAGAAGCGCTGTCCGCCAACATGATGGCGCACAGGTCCACCGTTTCCTGTGTGGCGTAGATCTTGCCCTGGAAACCCTGCCGCACCAACAAAGGCAGCATACCGGAATGGTCGATATGCGCATGGGTCAGCAGCACGTATTCGATCTGTTCAGGGGCGACGGGCAGTTCCGCGGTTTCATACTCCATGCGGCCCTGCACCATACCATTATCCACCAGCAGAAACCGGCCTTCATTCCATTCCAGCAAGGTACGGCTGCCCGTCACCTGATGGTTTGCACCGTAAAAAGAAAGTTTCATGAGCTTCTCCTTTCATCAACGATTTTTTATTTCCAGACATCCTTTTCCTCAATAGCGACCGTGACCATATCGCCTGTCACATTGATCAGGTTCTGCATGGCGCCGAAGAATACCTCCAGATACAGGGCGGTGGGGATCAGCACATCGGCCTTCAGGAAGAGGGCGATGATCAGTGTACCGATCAGGATCGAACCGGGCTGGTTCGGCGCGCCGAGGGAGAGAAAGACGACCATGACAGCAATGACGATGATATGGTACCAGGAGGCACTGCGCACCATCATGAAGATGAACAGCATACCCATCAGCATGATCAGATAGCAGTTACCGTCCAGATTGATCTGGGCCAGGATGGCGAATTTGTCAGAGATCCGCTTGCGGTTCATGCCATAGTTCTTCACACAGTAGCGGATATTGAAGGGGACCGCGTCGATGACAGAACCGATCTTGTAGTTTTCTTTCAGAAGGGCGGGCAGATGCTTTAAGAAGGGTTTCAGCGGCACGCCGCCGATCACGAGCCGGATCAGATAGAAGGCGGCAAGGAGCACAAGGCTTGCGGCGGACAAGGCGATGATATACAGGATCACCAAAAGCAGTCGGAAACCGCTGCCTAAAAGCGGGTAGAGCATCGCCAGGAAGCTGAAGAATGGGAAAGCGTACATGACCACATGCAGCATTCGGGAGAACAAGGTGTAGCAGGCATCGACCGCCTTTTTCATTTTGTCGAAATATTTGCCGATCGAACAGAAGGCGTAGGTCACGATCAATGCGATGAAGATCAAGGGGAAGGGCATGATCGTTTCGAAGGGTGTAAATATGTCGGAAGGCACCAGAGATTCGATCAGCTCCCGGAAGGAGGGGGTCGCGTCAAGGCCTCCGGTCCCGGCCACAGCCCCCAGGTCGGAGGTCAGGATGGCCGCGATGATGAGGCCGGCCACGATGGCCAGAAGCACCGCTATGACAGAGGTGACGATCGTCTTGAACTGCAGTTGTTTTCCGACGGAGTTCCTTTCGGAGATGATGTAGATGTCCGTGAGATTCTTCAAAAGGGAGAAGAAGGTCACTGGAGCACCGATCATCAGCATGGCGTTGGCAAACAGTTTGACCAGCGGGAAAATGATCTCCTCGCCCAGCTGGGCCTGGGCCTCCATACTCATGAAGGCATGGATCGGGATGTAGGCCAGAATCGCCAGAAGGATCGAGGAAAAACTGAAGATCAGGGTGTTCTGGAAGCTTCTCTGGACAACGATGTGGATCGAATTGTAGCCAGATTGATAACCGTAATCGAACTTATCCTCGAAGCCTCTCAGGATCATATCATCCTCTGTGCTGGAACTGACATCCAGGATCGCCACGAAGGGTTTCCCTTCAAAGCCCAGGTTCATGTCGATCTCACCAAAATTGTTCCGGGTCTTGATCGTGATCTGGGTGTCCGGATCATATCCCTGCCTGAGCAGGTTGCAGAACAAGGCCTCGAACACCAGCAGGGTCTCCATCTGGATCTCTTTGCTGATATTGCTGCGGGTCAGTTTATGCTCGATAAAGGATTTGGCCGTTTCCAGATACTCGAGCGACGCGGATATTTCTATGGAGTTGGACTTCAACAGACTCATTTTCGATAGACTCCTTCCGCGATCAGCCCTTCCAGCACACGGGCTTCCCGCTCCCGCATGACGTGGGTGGGCTCCAGGCGGTTCTTATAGATCACCAGGGCGGGGTCTACGAATTCCAGCTGATAGGCAGCCTCTTCTTCGTAAGGGTCCAGATCCAGCGGTACGAGACGGTTTTCCACGGCGCAGAGATAGTAATAATTATCCTGAACGAATTTTTCAGCAGGAACACTGTCACTTTTCTGGACCCGGTGGACATACCCGTATTCCTTGATGGAATCCGGCACGATGATGAGACCTGCTTCCTCCCGGGTTTCGCGGATCACTGCGTCGACAGGGTCTTCACCCTGTTCGATCCCGCCGCCGGGGAATTTGTAGTAATCATATTTCAGACTATGGATCATGGCGACTTTACCGTCCCGGATGATGATGCTGCGGGCAGAATCGCGGACATAGGTCCGGGTGCAGTCCTCATAGTCCTTTTTGTCTATTGTAAAGAGCAGCCGCATAGTGTCTGCCTCCTTTTGGATCGGATTGCTTTCTATTGTCTTTGATCTAAGAAGAGTATAGCACACAAGGACCGGCCGAACAAGAAGAAACAAGACCGTGCAGCCTACTACCACACCCGCAGGATCGATGCAATCCAGCGCCGGAAAGCAGATTAGAAACTCTTGTAAAAAAATTTTCAAAAATATGTTGACAGACGACATATATCGTGATACGATATAGTCGACAAGCGACATATCGGGAGGTGACATAAATGAAACGAAGTGAACCCATGTCGGAAAGCTACTACTACATCTTGCTGTGCCTGGCGAAGGGTGCGAACCATGGATACGGCATCATGCAGATGACGGAGAAGCTTTCCCAGGGCGATGTGAAGATCGGTTCCGGTACGATGTACGGAGCGACAAGCAACATGATGAAAAAAGGCTGGATCCGGGAGATCATATCGGATGAGCCAGGCGTAGAGCGCCGCAGACAGTATCAGTTGACGGAAGAGGGCAGGCTGGCCCTGAGGACAGAGATCGAACGGCTCAAAAGAATGCTGGAGAATGCAGAGGAGGTATGACACATGTCCAAAGATTACAAGCGGTCTTTTAAAGTATATTCGGCTTGGAATTATCAAAAAGAAGTAGAGGACCTGAACAAGGCTTCAGAAGAGGGCTGGCAGCTGGTCAAGGGCGGCTGCTTCCACAGCAAGTTTGAGAAGAATCCATCTGTACGCTATCGGTATCAGCTGGATTTCGGCAAGATCGACAACATGGCCCGCTACCTGGAGACCTACCGGGAACAGGGCTGGGAATATATCAATTCCACCTTCAACGGCTGGCACTATTTCCGCAAGATCTATGATCCAAGCCTGCCGGAGGAGGAATACGAGATCTTTACCGACCGGGAATCGCTGCACGAGATGAACAGCCGCTGGGCGCGTCCGGCCCTGGCCTTGGGCATTATTTTGGGTATGTTCGCCATCCTTTCCGGGATCCAGACGATCCGGCAGCCGAATCTGCCCAGGTTGGTACAGACGCTGATGTATGTGGTCGAAAGCGCGGTGCTGATCCGTGGTGGTCTGCTCATGAGCCGCCCGGGGACCAGCCGGTCCAGACGTGGGGACGGTGCCCTTCTTGCCGCCTTTTTCATCGTACTGATCGCGGGCCTTGCTGCCTTCTTCTATTTCTCAGATCGCCGGCCCTACATGGAGACCGAGCAGAGTGCAGCCAGTATCGACCAGCCCATCGAGAATAGTGATTGGAATGATTTCACTGTGCAGTATACGGACAATTATTATCTGGATCTTGTGCTGGAATCTGAAGAACCCATGACCTTCGCGATCCTGGATGACCAGGGCACGCCTGTGTACCAGAAGACGGAAAAGAGTTTTGACGAAGAAGGGATCCGCGTGCGGCTTGAGAAGGGGCATTACAGCCTTTTCATGAGTGCGGAGACCGGCTTCCACGTAAGCTGCAGGATCGAATAAGAACCATACAGAGCGATTGAAATACTGAAAGAGCCATGGTATAATTCTATCGATCATAATTGTGTAAGGAGTTGTACGTATGGACACATTCAACGCGGTCGAAGTGCGGGACCGGCTGATCGAGGGGATCCGCCGTCTGGCGCAGGAACAGCATTTTACAAAGGTCGTGCTGGGCATTTCCGGCGGTAAGGACAGTACGGTTTCCGCAGCTCTGTGTGCAAGAGCGCTGGGCAAGGAAAACGTGCTTGGCATCATGATGCCGGACGGAGAACAGGCCGATATCGCGGACAGTATCCAGGTCTGCGAAGCCCTGGGCATCCCCCACGAGACCATCAATATCGGCGCGATGCACAAGGCATTGCTTGCGGAAACGGAAGGCAAGATCGAGTTCAATCGGGAGAGCAACATCAATGTGGGTCCGCGTCTGCGTATGACCACGTTGCGCTATATCGCCCAGGCCACCGGAGCCAGACTCGTGGGCACCGGCAACCTTTCGGAAAGCACCGTAGGCTACTGCACGAAGGACGGTGACACTTCCTGTGACTTCGCTCTGCTTTTGAAGCTCACCAGCCTGGAAGTGGTGGCAGTCGGTCTGACCATGGAAGAGCTGCCCCGGCATCTGGTCCAGAAGACCCCCTCGGACGGTCTGTCCGGCATGAGTGATGAAGAAAAGATGGGTGTTTCCTACCAGGCCATCCATGATTTCATCCGCAAGGGTTCTTCCGGTGATGCGGAAGCAGATGCCATCATCGCGCGAATGAACCGGAACTCGGCCCACAAGCGGAGCCTGCCGGTCGTGGTCGATCCTTTCAGATAAGAGTTGCGTCATGCATTTATCAGGTACGTTATATTTGATCCTGGCCATCGCTGCGAGCGCCGCCATGACCTTGGTGCTCAAGATTTTCAAAACCGAGGGGACCAACCGGTACGCGATCATCCTGGGCAACTATGTGACCTGCGTCATCGTTGGTTTCCTGCTCCTTAAGGATAAAGGAGCGGTCTTGCAGATCGTAGGCAGCACCTTAGGGTTCGGCATTCTGGGCGGCATCCTGTTCGTCCTGTCCCTTGTATTGATGCAGCGCAGCATCGAGGCCAACGGAGCGATCCTGACCTCCGCTTTCTCCAGAATGGGCCTGGTGGTCCCGCTGATCGTCAGCATCGCTTTTCTGGGCGAAAAGCCGAAGCTCATCCAGTTTGCAGGCATGCTGATCGTTCTGGTGGCGATCCTGGTCATCAATGGGAAAAAGGAGCAGCAGACGGACATCATGCCGGTACTGTTGGTGGCCGTGCTTCTGGCCGGCGGCTTCTCGGACACCATGGCCAAAATCTTCAGCAACTTTGGCATACAGGCCCAGAATGACCTGTACATTCTCATCGTATTCTTCACGGCCGGAATCTTGACGACGGTGCTCCTCTTTGCAGAGTATCGCAAGACCGGAAAACTGGGCAAGGCCAAGGATTATCTGGCGGGCATCGCCGTGGGCGTCCCCAACTATTTCTCAGCCAGTCTTTTGCTGGAGGCTCTGGCGGACATCCCGGCCTATATCGCCTACACGGTCTTTTCGACCGGCGTGCTGCTGGTGATCACGGTCATCGGGCTGGTATTCTTCCGGGAAAAACTGGGCAAGAGCCAGGCGATCGGCATCGGCCTGATCGTCATCGCGCTGGTCCTGCTGAACGTATAAGAATGGAGCGTGACCATCCCATCGTGGTCGAGATCCCGGATTGAAAAAGCACCAGGACCTGAAAGATTCAGGTTTCTGGTGCTTGCTTTTATATTACCGGATCCATTTGTCCACCGAGGTCGGCGTGGGGAAGCCCCAATCCTCGTCCACAGCGTGTGTGACCCGGACGAACCCGTTTTTTTCCAATACATGGGCGGAGGCCAGGTTTTCCACATACATGAGCTTTCGTCCTTATTTGATGAGAATCGTTTGCTGATATGATACCACTTTATGCCGGCTGATACAATGCAGACCCCGCACGGTGAAATTGCTTTTTTGAGGCAAACCCTATATAATGAACATAGAATCGAGCGAACGTGTACAAGTCCTGTATGTGGTACACCAGAAAGGAGCAAAAATGGAAGGATACCTGAATACGGCATTATCCCCGGAAGAACGTGCCCGGGACCTGCTGGCGCAGTTGACTCTGGAAGAAAAGATGGCGCAGATCCGCGGGATCATGCCCTTCGGGTATCCAGGGGATAGATCAGAACAGTGGGTTTCTGGCCGCGGGATCGGCCAGGTTAGTGCCCTGCCGATCCAGATGATGGAGACAACAAAAGAGCAGGCGGTCACCTGGCAGAAAGATCTGCAGCAGAAGGTCATGCAGGAAAGCCCGCATCACATCCCCGCGGCTTTTCATATGGAAGGTGTCAACGGTGCCTATTTCCATGGTGCGGCCAACTATCCCACCGACATCAGTCGGGGCGCTGCCTTTGATCCGGAACTGGAGGAGGAGATCGGAAAGAACGTGGCCAGAAATGAACTGGCAGCGGGCTTTACCCAGGTGCTGGCACCGGTCCTGGATGTGGCAAGAGACCCACGCATGGGCCGCTATGGAGAATCCTATGGGGAAGATCCGACGGTGGCCGCGGCTTTAGGTGCCGCCTACACCCGAGGGATCCAATCTGTCACCGAGGACGGAAGACAGGCGGCTGCCACCTCCAAGCATTTCGTGGGCTTCCATTCTTCCAGGGGCGGCATACACGGTGGCGGGGCCTCCATCGGCGAAAGAGAACTGAGAGAGATCTACGCAAAACCTTTCCAGGCGGCCATCACGGAATCCGGCCTTAAGGGCGTCATGCCTTGCTACAACGTCATGGACGGCATTCCCTTTTCCGCGTCAGCCAAGTACATGACAGGTCTTTTGCGGGAAGAAATGGGCTTTGACGGTGTAACGGTATCAGATTACGGTGCGGTCGCGCAGGTGTTTGACGTCAAAAAGGTCGGCAATGATCTGGCAGACGGTGGAGAAAAATGCCTGAAGGCCGGTATGGATGTGGAGCTGCCATCTCCGGAAGGCTATGCAGATGAGCTGGAGCAGCGTTTCCGCGATGGAAAGATCGACATGGAGATCCTGGATCGGGCGGTTCTGCGCATTTTGAAAGAAAAATTCCGCATGGGCTTGTTCGACCATCCCTTCGGAAATGTGGAAAGATTGCAGGAAGCGATCCGGCTGGAGCAGAAGAGCGGCGCGGCAAAACGGGCTGCGGAAGAGTCGGTCGTTCTGCTGAAGAATGACGGGATCCTGCCGCTGGGCCAGTATAAAAAGATCCTTCTGATCGGTCCTCATGCGGCCAACGCCCGGTTCTATTTCGGCGGATACACCCATCTGAGCATGATGGAAAGCAGTAAGGCGGCGCGCAATACGCTGGCGGGCGTAAACTCCCAGGATCAGGAGCAGGTCCTGATCCCCGGTACCCAGGTGCAAAGTGATGAAGATCCGGCCTTTGATTCGATCCTGGACTGGATCGCCCCTGGCTGCCTGTCCTTGCTGGACGCAGTCAAAGCACAGTGGAAAGACGCGGAGGTCTTCTGGACCAAGGGCTATCCCATCGCCGGAGCTTCGGAGGAAGGTTTTGCGGAAGCTCTGCAGCTGGCGCAGGAAGCGGACCTGGTCCTGATGACACTGGGCGGCAAGTACGGCACCGGTTCCATCGCCACCATGGGCGAGGGCATCGATGCGACGGACATCAATCTGCCGGCCTGTCAGGAGCAGCTGATCCAGAAGGTGTCGGCCCTGGGCAAGCCAGTCGTCGGGATCCATTTCGGCGGCAAACCCATTTCCAGTGATGCGGCGGACAAGTGTCTGAACGCACTCATCGAAACCTTCTGCCCGGGTGCATACGCGGCCCCGGTCCTTGTGGACATTTTGTCCGGTGCCTTGGCACCCTCCGGCAAACTGCCGGTGAGCATTCCCTTCAATGCCGGACAGATCCCGGTGGTCTACAGCCATGAGCACGGCAGCTGCTGGCATCAGGCCATGTCCATCGGTTTCCCGGATTATGTGGACTGTTCCCACCATCCCCGCTATCCCTTCGGCTACGGCCTGACCTATACCAGCTTTGCTTACGAAGACCTTATGCTGGACAAAAAGAAGACCGCTCCAGACGAAGCGGTCACGATATCTTTTACAGTTTGTAACACAGGCACCAGAGCGGCGACGGAGATCGTCCAGTTGTATCTGGCGGACGTGTGCGCATCGGTCACCCGGCCGGTACTGGAGCTTGCAGGCTTCTGCCGCATCCCGCTGGAAGCAGGCGCCAAGCAGCAGGTTTCCTTCCGGGTCCATCCTTCCCAGATGGCCTTCCTGGATGAGGATATGCGCTGGAAGGTGGAGCAGGGCGAGATCGAAGTCCTGGTCGGTGCATCCTCCGATGACATCCGGCTTACGGACAAGTTCGAGATCACCGAGGACCAGTGGATCGATGGTAAAAACAGAAGTTTCTACGCAGAAGTGTTGAAATAAGACAAAGAGATCTCCAGACTGTCCGGTTCCACATGGCAGGGCAGCATGAGAACCTGTACGCCTGAAGCAATCGCTTCGGAAAGCGCCTCAGCAAAGGCCGGATGGGTGGCCGTGTTGGGGCGCACTTCTTTTACACCATCCATCTGGATCACAAAGGCGGCGATGGCGTTCCAACCCTCCCTTGCCGCATGGGCCAGTTCGTGGAGATGCTTTACGCCGCGGTCTGTGGGCGCGTCGGGAAAGTAGCCGACGCCATCGATCTCCAGCGTGCAGCCCTTGACCTCCATCAGGTATTTCTGCTGGTCTTTTTCCATGTAGAAGTCGATCCGGGATTGGCCGAAGGTGTATTCAGGGACCACTTTGTCAAAATTCTGGTGCGCCAGCCACTCCTGCACGACTTTGTTCGGTGCCTGGCTGTCGATATTGTAGAGGACACCATTGCTCTTACGGACGGCTACCAGATCGTACCGGGTCTTGCGGCCGGGGGATCCGGGCTCCGTCAGAAAGACTTCTGCACCAGGTACCAGCAGTTCTCTGAGCCTGCCCGTGTTTTTTACATGGACCGTTTCCTCCAGGCCTAAGACCTCGACCTGTGCCACGAACCGGTTGGTACGTTTGATAAAGGTGCCCCTTGTAATGTTTGGATATTTCATGCTATAACAGGGCCTCCTTTGTGTTTAGGTGCACCTATTATACTGCCGGACATATTTTTTATGATCAATGTTTGATATCAGACCAGCTGGACAGGTCGAAGGTATGACCCTGGTTGTCCGTACCGCTGATGACCACGGTGCCGTCGGACTTCAGGCCTAAGATGCGGCCGTATCCCACGTCGATGTCGATGATATCGGTCCAGTCGGAGGTGTTGTAGGGCACGAGCAGGGGGCTGATGCCCACCACCTGTACCGTACCATCGGATTTCAGACCGACGGTGCAGGTGTAGTAGGCGACCGCCTTGGTGATATCGGTCCAGTCCTGCACGTTGCATTCGCCCTGTACGTTGGAACCCGCGGCGACCACAGTGCCATCGGATTTCAGACCGACCGTATGGTAGGTGCCGGCGGAGACGGACTGGATGTCGGACCAGTCTTCCACGTTGCAGGCGAAGCTGGTGTTGTCACCGGTGGCGACCACGGTTCCGTCTTCCTTCAGACCAACGATGAAATAGGAGTAGACGGATACGGCCTTGATATCGGTCCAGTCCTGGACATTGCACTGGCCGAAATCATTGCGGCCGCAGGCCACGACGGTACCGTCTTTTTTCAGACCCACTGTGTTATAAACGCCGAGGGCGAAGTCCTTGATGTCGGTCCAGTCCTGCACGTCACACTGGCCGTAACCGTTGTTGCCGTCCACGATCATGGTCCCGTCGGTGCGCAGGGCAGCGGTCTGGGTGCTGACCACCTCGATCTTGACCACCTGGGTCCAGCTGCGGATCGCGTCATATTCTTTGCTGCCGGCGACCAATACGGTACCATCAGACCGCAGTCCAACGGTATGATCGGTGCCCGCATCTACAGAGACCACGTCGGTCCAGCCCTCGACCGCGCAGGAGGCATCGTCGCCCAGGCCAGTAGCGATGACCGTGCCATCCTTCTGCAGGGCGGCCTGGTGGTTCTTGCCGAGCACGATGCTCTGGCTGCTGATCGTTTTGACAGGCTTTGGCCGGGAGATGAACCGGCCCAGCCCATACCCGAAGCCGAGGGCGCAGGCGACCGCCAGGATCACGGCAGGGATCTGTAGTATTTTCTTCCATTTTTCTTTGTTCATAGGTTTTTCCTCCCTGTATATCTATATGAAACCTAAAACAGGTCCAGAGAACTGTCCAGATAGATCTCCTCACGCACCACAAGCTGGTATTCCGGCTTCGTCATGTAGTAGAGCAG
>CADBPG010000216.1 GCA_902796435.1 uncultured Eubacteriales bacterium
CGTCTACTACAACATGCAGAACTTCAACGCGTATTTCCTGAAATGCGCCATCGTTCTGATCCTGCTGGCATGCCTGCTGTTTATCACAAACTCGCACATCCGGCGGAAATACTACATCGGCAATTACCTTGCCGTAGGCGCCTTTGCCGCCGCCAATATCTATGTCGCCGTGGATGCGCACAGCTACATCGAGCTGTTTAAGGCGCGTTTCCTACAGATTGATTTTGAGGCGCTTAAAGCCCACGCCGATCTTTGGAAGACGGCTTACACGGAATCCACCTTCTGGTTTGACGTTCATTACGCCGTCTTTGCTATCTCGCTATTGGTTTCGGTCGGGCTTGTACTTTGCACAATCTGGAAGATCCGTTTGATGAAAGAAGAGGCAAGACTGATCGCCAACGGAAAGGAGGCTGCGGCATGAACGAGGAGAAGAGCATCCGCCTCGATCGGATGCGGTATACGAAGAACACCCTTGCTTCCGGGCTTGCGCTGCTTTCTATTCTTTTCGACGTCTTTTACTTCATCAGCATTTATGAGTCCAATGTTGGCTCTTGGTATTATAATATCCTGATTGGCGCTTCCATTTTGTATAACCTTGTGTTCATGCTTGCCGCCTTCTTAAGTTCCGAAGGTGTGAAGAATTATAAAATTGGGTATTCCTATGTAATGATCGTGCTGGGAGCGATTCAGATCCTGCGGATCTTTATCTATCCCATGCGTGCCCATGTAGCCAGCGTAACCATTCAGGAACAGGCTGTTACGGTGATGGGAACAAAGCAGTTCACGCTTTGTGTGTTCTATCTTGTGGCTTCTGCCGCGTGCCTGTTTGTCGGCGCTATCGTCGGCATGATCCGCAGCAGGGCGCTGAAAGCGCATATTGCTTCGCTCGGCGCGACGGCAGCCTGAAGGGAGGAGGAACGTTATGGCAGAACTTAAGATTCAGCATGTAGATAAAATCTACGATAATAACGTTCAAGCAGTCTTTGACTTCAATCTTGACGTCAAGGATGGCGAACTGATCGTACTGGTCGGACCTTCCGGGTGCGGTAAGTCTACCACGCTGCGTATGATCGCAGGTCTCGAGGATATCTCTGCCGGGCACCTCTACCTGGACGGAAAGGATATCACTCAAACGCCCGCCAAGGACAGAGATATGGCGATGGTCTTCCAGAACTATGCGCTTTACGGGCACATGACCATCTACGAAAACATGGCTTTCTCTCTGACGCTGCGTAAAGAAAACCCGAACGTCATCCACAAAAAAGTCCTGGCTGCCGCCGAGATTCTCGGCTTGACCAGTCAGCTCAACAAGAAGCCTTCACAGCTTTCCGGCGGCCAGCGTCAACGTGTTGCTATGGGACGTTCCATCGTTAGAAATCCCAAGGTATTCCTGTTCGACGAGCCTCTTTCGAACCTGGATGCCAAGCTGCGCGGCGCCACTCGTCGCGAGATCCTGCTGCTGCACAAACGCCTGAAGGCAACTATGCTCTATGTAACTCACGATCAGACCGAGGCTCTTACTCTGGCTGACCGCATCGTGTGCATGTCCATGGGGCATGTACAGCAGGTGGGCACACCGTTGGAACTCTACGATGCTCCTGCCAATCGGTTTGTAGCAAGCTTCATTGGCTTGCCGCCGATGAACTTCTTTGATGCCACTGTGCGTGAAGGCGAGCTCGAGGGACATGGCTTCCGCGTGAAGCTGAACGAAGAAGAGAAAGGTGCATTGCAGGATTATGCCGGTAAGGAGATCGATCTCGGCGTCCGCCCGGAGGATGTTCAGGGTGGCGGAGAAATTGCGATGAACGTATTCTCCAACGAAAACCTAGGTATGAACACGCTTGTCCACGGTCACATAGGTCACAGCTCTGCGGTGAGCAACAAGATTTCTGCCAAGCTTCGCGGCTGGTATGACTACAAGGCAGGGGACAGTGTGGACATCAAGTTCACCCGTATGCACTTCTTTGATAAAGAGACGGGCGAAGCCATCGGAAGGGGGAAGAGCACATGAGTGCGAGCGAGAACAAAACTGCCAAGGCGTCGGCTGGAATGCCGGAGTTCCTGCGCAGACTGTTTGTCGGCCTGAAGCGCCGTCCCTCCATTATTGCCCTGCTGGTACTGCTGGCAGCATTTTTCCAGTATACGCTGAACCTGACTCACATCTCCGATACAACCGCCAAGATTCAGGGTCCCGGGATGGGGTTGTGCGGTTTCGCTACGATGTTGTTTTCCATGCTGTCTCTAATCTGCTTCCTCAACGCCTTTCCGCGGCGGAAGAAACCCGTCATTGCCATGGTAGTACTGATGTGCCTGATGTTTGCGATTATTATCTTCTGCGACATCTACTATTCAAATCTCATCATGACTGCTCTGACAAGGGCAGAGAATCCTATTACGCTCGATGCTTCCACAATCTATATCGCTCAAGCTTATAATGTCCTTCAAACGCATATCGTGATTGAAGGCGTCGCCGTAGCACTGATCCTGCTGATGCCGCTGTATACGAAGCTGCTGCGCAAGATCAACACCTCGGTGACAGTGGAGGACTATGGCAAGCTCGAAGCCATCGATATTTCGGGCGAAGACTGAGAAACAATCCGGGATCGGGAGTGTTGCACTCCCGATCCCGGAATGGGGAAGAATATGGCGGCTGCTAAGAAGAACCGGACAACGCCTGAAGAAAATCAGACGACTGCCGAGTATTATAAATTACATACGCAGGCAGTGGACGATCTTGTCAATGCCGACGAGAGCAACTCACCGGATGTATCCGAGGCGGAGCTGCGGCAGTATCGCTCCGGTCCGAAGCTGCGTCTGAGCGACTGGCTGAAGGCGATTCTAATCAAAATGTGGTTTGCCGGCTCGGTCTGCTTCTTCATTTTCTGGGGACTGGGCAACTATGTGACAGCGCGGATTGATCTGCTGCTCGTCTTTGCTATCGCGCTCGGCATTATAACCGACGTGTTGACAAACAATATCCTTCGACACTTTGCAAAAGAAAAGGGTGGGAACGACAAATGGATGATGTTCCCCCAAAAGCGTTACATCACCTTCTTTTTGAATATCCTTTACGCCGGATTTCTGCTTCTGTGCGTAGATTTCCTATACAATGTTCTTAATCTTGGACTACTTGCCGTTACGGACGGAAGAGCAGCGCCTCTGGGAGTTGGCCCGATTCTGTTCGGTGTCTTTTACACGGGCTTTGATCTCCTGTTTATTCAGATGAAACATCTGTTTCTGCAGATATTTCAGGACGCAAAACGAACTGCTGGAAAGAAATGACGAGGTACTCCATGCTTCATACTTTGTATGTCGGCGCAACATCAGCTTGCTTAGAGCTGGAAAACGAATCACCTTATTATGCGCCGGCACCGTTTACTGTTTTTCTGGACGGCGAAAAGCTGTTTGAACGCAATACGAATGTTTTCTCTATATTCGGCCTAAAACCGGACAGCGACTATCAGGTGGAAGTGATTGGCGAGGAAGCGAATGAAACACTGCTTCTTCATACCGATCCAGAGACTTGCGCAGTTGATGTTCATGCTTTCGGTGCTGTGGGTGATGGAGAACAGGACGATACGCAGGCGGTACAGACGGCTATATCCTATCTTCCGGCCGGCGGCAGACTGTATTTCCCGGAAGGGACATACCGCGTTCGCCCGCTTGTCCTGAAAAGTCATATGACAATCGAATTGGCGGAAGGGGCGACTTTGCTTGGATGGGACAAACGGGAGGACTATCCTGTCGTTCCCGGCATGCTGGAAGATATGCACGGACAGGAACTGTACTTCGGCGGATTCGAAGGTCAGGCTATGCCCATGTATCAGTCGCTACTGACCGCGCAGTATGCGGAGGATATCAAAATCATAGGCCTCGGCAAGGTGGACGGGAATGCGCAGAACAGCTATTTCTGGACAAACTTCAAGTCGTTTCCAACAGCTCGTCCGCGCCTGGTATTCCTGAACCGTTGCCGAGATGTTACGATGCATGGCATTCATGCCTGCAATTCGCCCTCC
>CADBPG010000217.1 GCA_902796435.1 uncultured Eubacteriales bacterium
TATAGCAATGATCCAGGCAGCAGACATCGGCTATGCCATGGGAAACGCGCTTGAACATGTGCAAAAGGCAGCAGACCGCGTGGCGCCGGTCTTCACGGACCACGCGATCGCCCAGATCATATATCAGTTAGAAAAAGGAGATTAAATTATGGCAATGACAAAGAAGCCCGTTAAGGGCATGAAGGATATACTTCCTGAGGAGATGGCGATCCGCGACTACGCGATCAACCTGATCAAAGAAACCTATAAGGGCTTCGGTTTTACCCCCATCGAGACGCCGACCATGGAGCACATCGGCAACCTGAGCAACAAAGAGGGCGGCGAGAACGAGAAGCTCATCTTCAAGGTACTCAAGCGGGGTGAAAAACTGAATCTTGCCGCGGCTTCCAACGAGAACGACCTGGTGGATTCCGGACTCCGGTATGATCTTACGGTACCGCTGTGCCGCTATTATTCCAACAATTCGGAGATCCTGCCCGCGCCCTTCAAGGCCCTGCAGATTGGCAGTGTTTACCGGGCAGACCGTCCGCAGCGCGGCCGTTTCCGCCAGTTCACCCAGTGTGATATCGACATTCTGGGAGATCCCACCAACCTGGCGGAGATCGAGCTGATCCTGGCGACCACCACGCTTCTGGGCAAGTTGGAATTCTCCAATTTCAAGGTCCACATCAATGACCGCAGATTCCTCAGGGCCATGACCGCCTATGCCGGTTTCCCGGAGGAGCGGACAGATATCGTCTTCATCATCCTGGACAAGATGGACAAGATCGGCTGGGAAGGCGTCAAGGAAGAACTGCTCAAGGAGGGATTTTCCGAGGAGAGTGTGAATCGTTATGTCGGTCTGTTCGAGAAGATGGGCACCGGTAAGGAAGCCATTGCCTATCTGGCCGAGACCCTGGGCGACAAGCTGGATCCGGCTGCGGTACGCAACCTGAACGAGATCATCGACGCGGTGGATTCTTTAAAGACCGCGGATTTTGAACTGGCCTTCGACGCGACACTGGTCCGCGGCATGGGCTATTATACCGGCACGATCTTCGAAATCGAAATGCTGGACTTCGGCAGCGCCTGCGGTGGCGGCGGCCGTTATGACGAGCTGATCGGCAAGTTCACCGGTATGAAGGTACCGGCCTGCGGTTTCTCCATCGGGTTTGAGCGTATCATCACGTTGCTGCTGGAGAAGGGCTTTAAGGTACCCGGCGCACCGGAAAAGAAGGCATATCTGATCGAGAAGGGCTCGGATGCGGAGAAGATCCGCGAAGTCCTGACGCAGGCACAGAAGGAGCGGGCAGAGGGTAAGACTGTCTCTGTCAGCATGCGCAATAAGAACGCGAAGTTCCAGAAGGAGCAGCTGGCCAAGGACGGTTATACCGAGATCATCGAGGTTTATAAAAAATAATGGCGTTATACATGATACGCCACGGCGAAACTGAGTGGAATGAACGGCATGTTCTTCAAGGAACGGCCGACATTCCACTTAATTATAACGGGAAAAGGCAGGCGGAAGCTCTGGCGGAGGAGATCCGGGCACAGGGCCTTAAGTTCGACCGGATCTACGTAAGCCCGCTGGAACGAGCCAGGGAGACGGCGCGGATCACCACCGGCGTACCGGAAGAGGACATGATCATCGAACCGCGTCTGATCGAGATCGAATTCGGACCCTTAGAGGGAGAACCCTACGAGCTTAAGGATCCGGAAGCGGCCGCGAACCTGCCGGAGAACCTGTTCAATTTCGGCTTTTATCCCCAATTCTATGTTCCGCCGGAAGGGGCAGAAAGTCTTCAGGACGTCATACGGCGCACCGGCGCATTCCTTCAGGAACTGCTGCCCACCATCCGCCCGGATGAAAATGTCCTGTTGGTTTCTCATGGCTGTGCCTTGCACGGGGTCCTCTATAATCTGCAGGGAAAAACCGATCTGCAGGATTTCTGGAAGCCCCTGTTTGGCAATTGCAAGCTGATGGAATGGAAGGATGGACAACTGCTCCAGCTCTGACAAAAGGAAGAAGGCTTTTCATGCCGCTCATAGGATTATTGCTGGCGATCGGAGTTTCTTTACTGTGGTATTATCCGGTCGTCAAAGCCATGGGCGAGACCAAGGTCGCACCGGCTGCAGCGGCAAAGGAAGGAGAAGTACTATGAAGTATATGATCGCATCTGATATCCACGGCTCCGCGTTCTGGTGCCAGAAAATGGTCGAAGCCTATCAGAAAGAAAAGGCAGACCGCCTGATCCTTTTGGGTGATCTGTTATACCATGGCCCGCGCAATGATCTGCCGGAAGGGTATGATCCGAAGCAGGTCATCGATCTTTTGAATCCTTTGAAAAACGAGATCCTCTGCGTACGCGGCAATTGCGAGGCAGAGGTGGACCAGATGGTGCTGCAGTTCCCCGTGATGGCGGACTATGCCCTCATGGAGTGTGGTGAGAACATCATCTTCATCACACATGGACATATTTTCAATGAGCAGCATCTGCCGCCTTTAAAAAAGGGTGATATCCTGCTGCACGGCCATACCCATGTGCCGATCTGCGTCGAGCACGAATCCTACACCTACCTGAACCCGGGTTCTGTCGGTATTCCCAAGGAGGACAGCTGGCACGGGTACATGACCCTGGAGGACGGGGTCTTCCGCTGGAAGGATATGAACGGCAACGTGCAGACGGAATGGAGAAAGTAAGCTATGCGCATTCTGTTCGTCCGGCATGGTGAGCCGGATTATAAAAACGACTGCCTGACAGAGACAGGAAAGCTGCAAGCCCAGGCCGCGGCGCTTCGCCTGGAACATGAGGGCATCACAGAGATCTATGCATCGCCCATGGGCCGCGCCAGGGAGACTGCCGGCTATACGGCAGAGCGGCTGGGCCTGCCCATCACGATCCTGGACTACATGCATGAGATCGACTGGGGCGGGCCGGATGTGCCCGAGAAGGGCCATCCCTGGACCTTGAGCGACCATCTGCTGGAGGAAGGTTTCGACCTGAGCCGGGACGACTGGCGGGAGCACCCCTACTTCAAGAATAATGTCGTCACGGAATGCTATGATATGGTGTCGCAGAAATTCGATGGTTTTCTGGAGAAGCAGGGCTATCACCATGAAAAGGGACGGTTTTTCTGCACAGCGGCTGAGGATAAGACCATCGCCGTCTTCAGTCATGGTGGCTCCGGTGCCTGTGTGCTGGCCAATATACTGAACCAGCCCTTCCCGTACAATCTCTGTGTGATGCCTTACGAATTTACTTCCATCATTTCCGTAAACATCCCCACAAGGCCCGGGACCTATGTGCATCCGATCATTGAACTGTACAATGACGCGGCCCACATCCGCGGGATTTCCAAAGGTCTGGTCCTTCAAAAGGAGCCAGATCCCATAAAGTAGCAAAGAAGGTAAAAGAATCATATGAGCGAATGGAAACTGATCTGGCATCAGGCTTTGACATGCTCGCCAAAGCATGGAAAAGTCGTAGGAAAAGACAAGACGATCATTTTTACAGTGCATACCCCGGCGTCCGCCACGGGTTTGAGGATCCGGTTCACGAACCGCCTGGGGGAAGCACCCTATCAGATCGGCCGGATGGCGGTCGCGGCCCGGGAAAGCTTGTATCCTGTCAAGCGCGAGGGTAAAACAGAATTTGAGATCCCGGTCGGCCAAACCGTCTGGTCGGACGCTTTGCCGATCGCCCTGGAAGCCGGAGAAGATATCGAGATCCGCATGTATTTTGAAAGCGACATCGCGGACTGCAACATGATCGAGGAAGAAGCGCACCTGTACATGGGAGACCATGTCTACGGCGCGACGGAAGCGGCCAAGGAGTCGAATTTCGCAAAGCGGACAGGTATCTTCCCGCCGGTGCCGGCCATCGAAGCCGTGGAGATCCAGACGGAGGAGGAACTGTCGGCCATCGTAGCCTTTGGCGACAGCATCACCGCCATGAGCCGGTGGACAAAGCCGCTTTCCGCCCGCCTGGAGCAGGCCTATCAAGGAAAATATGCATTGCTCAACTCCGGCATTTCCGGCAATTGTCTGCTGTACAAGGTCCCGGGAATGCTGGGCGATCTCTTCGGAGACGAGGGGGTCAAGCGTTTTCAACAGGACGTGCTGGATGTTCCGAACCTGAAGGCCGTTATTATTGCTTTAGGCGTGAATGACGTTTCCTATCTGACGAAAAAGACGGCCGGCCTGATCAATAAAGAAACCTTTATCCAGGAAATACAGAAGATCACACAGACGCTGCATGAGCGTGGTGTGCGGGTGGTCATGCAGACCATCAGTCCGCGCTTGGGCGTGGCCCGAAGAATGGGGAAATATACCCAGGCAATGGAAGACTTGCGCCTGGAACTGAATGACTGGATCCGCTCCGCAAGCATGTTTGACTATGTTTTCGATGCGGAGACGGTCGTGTCCGAGAAACATAAGGATGGCCTGTACTACAAAGAAGGCCTCCACCAGGGCGACCATCTCCACCCGAATTTCGAGGGTGGACGTGCGCTGGCGGAAGCCTATGATCTGGATCAGCTGACCGGGCGGTTCAGCGTCTGTCAGATCGGTGACCCGGAAGAAAAGTCCAGGATCGCCCGCATTGTTCTGGAAGCTTTACAGGAGTGGTTCGAAGTGCCTGAGACCAGGGAAGGGTATATCCGGGACAGCGCAAACTGGCCATTCTTCGCAGCCTTTGTGGAAGACCAGCCGGTGGGCTTCCTGTGCCTGAAGGAGACCGGCAAGGCGACGGTGGAGCTGGCCGTCATGGGCGTCTTGAAGGAATACCACCGGTATGGGATCGGACGAGCTTTGTTCCACAAGGCCAGACAGTCCGCGGCGGAGCAGGGATATGAATTCCTCCAGGTCAAGACCGTGCAGATGGGCTGCTACGAGGATTATGATGCGACGAACCGCTTCTATCAGGCCCTTGGTTTTAAGGAATTCGAAGTGATGCCGATGTTCTGGGATGAAGCCAATCCCTGTCAGATCTATGTGATGCATTTGAAAGGAGAGTCCGAAAATGAATGAAGCGATGATCAAACGCAATGATCTGTTGGCCGAGACCGTGCTCAAGGGCTTGAAGTCCCGCAATATGTCCGGCTACTATGCACATACAAAAGAAGAAGCCCTCAAGATCGCCCTGGAACTGATCCCCGAGGGCAGCATCGTCACCATGGGCGGCGCCATGAGCGCCCGGGAGATCGGCCTTGTGGACGCGCTGCAGGAAGGCAACTATACCTTCATCGACCGGGACAATTATGAAGACAAGCGGGAAGCCATGCTTTTGGCCTACCAGGCGGATGTCTTCCTGTCCAGCTGCAACGCCATGACTCAGGACGGCGTCCTGGTCAACATCGACGGCAACGCTAACCGCGTCTCTGCCATCGCCCAGGGACCGAAGAAGGTGGTCATGATCGTGGGCATGAACAAGATCTGCGATGACGTGGACGGCGCGATGAAGCGGGCCCGCAACGTGGCCGCGCCGATCAATGCCCAGCGCTTTGGCCTGCAGACCCCATGTACCAAGACCGGAACCTGCATGAACTGCAAGTCTCCGGATACTATCTGCTGCCAGTTCCTGATCACCCGGTATTCCAAGCATGCGGACCGCATCCATGTGATCCTGGTGAATGA
>CADBPG010000218.1 GCA_902796435.1 uncultured Eubacteriales bacterium
GCCCACTGCTACGAGGACGAGGCAGAGTCCTACATTCAGGCCACGAAGGGCTGCTGGATGGACGAGATCCGCATCCCCGAAAGTGAGTTAGAAGCCACATGCGCATAAAAAAAGGAGCAGCGGTGGCTGCTCCTTACACATACACTTCAACCCGGTTGCCGTCCGGATCGGTCAGGTGGAAGGACGAGGCATCACCCTCCGGCTTCAGACCGTTCCACTGAGCGGCGGCATACGCCTGGGCCAAGTCTTTAACCTGGATGCGGACCGTGCGGGTCTCCGAAGACTGGATGGCAGAAGGCTGTTCGATCAACTGGATCAGTGGCGCGTCAAGGCCCAAACCCTTCGTGTAGAAATTCCGCATGTTCAACGTATTGCGGATCGAAATCGCGAAAGGCGTGACTGCCAAAGCGCCCAAAGGCTTCTGTGGAAGAGGCTTGGGGCGAGAACAAGTGGAGTGGATCTCCACGATGCCCTTCTGGTCCAGGATCGCGGTCAGGACCTCCAGCACGTGGGCGGCCATTTCCTTGCTGGCCCGCGGCGGACGCTCGTCAATGATCGCGGAGGCCAGGTCGGAGGGACCGATGCCGCGGGAGTTTTCGCTGAAGGGTGTGAACTCCCACAGGGTGATGGGTTCGACCGGCACCCCGAAGGCGCGAGGCACAGGCTCGAAGCAGACCTTGCCGCTGAAATCATTCGGGCAGGAGAGGGTCAGGATGCCACGGGTGCCGTAGATCGTGAAGTAGGCCTCGTCCCGCAGCAGGCTCTCCGCGTTCATGTGCAGGGTGCCGAAGATCCCGTTCTCCAGTTCCAGGACCGCCGCGGCGATGCTGTCGTTCGGCGTATCCATGATCTCGCCGTAGCCGGGGGATCCGGGCACGATGTTCTTGCGGGAGAGATAGGGGGCTTTTACAAAGCCGCCTGCCCGCTGGACCGGGCCCAGGAGGCTGACCAGGGCGGTCACATAGTACACGCCGTAATCGTAGACGAAGCCGCCGCCCGGCTGCCGCAGGAAGGACAGGACCGACTCCAGCAGATCATTGCAGCGGGTCGTGGAAATCGCGAAGGATTGGATGTCCCCCAGGATTCCGTCATCGATGGCAGCGCGGGCTGCCTGCAGGGAACTGCCCAGGAAGGTGTCCGGGGCGCTAGCCAGGTACAAGCCTTTCGCATCGGCCAGGGCCAGAAGCTCAGCGGCCTTCTCCGGGCTGTCCGCGATGGTCTTCTCCGTGTACACATGCTTGCCCTGTTCCAGGGCCTGTTTGATCAGGTCATAATGGTTCCAGGCAGGTGTCAGGATGACCACCATCTCGATCTCCGGATCGGCCAGGATCTCCTCCGTGGTGCAGGCTGTTATGCCGAAGGCCTCCGCCTGCTTCCTGGCAGATTCCATGCCACGGCTGGAGATCTTGCGGACGTCCAGGTTGTCGAAAAGCTGCATCATGTTCTTCAAGTAGATGGTACTGATGATGCCGGCGCCGATGACGCCGGTGCGGATCTTGCGCGGATCCATATCTCCACCTCCTTTTCAGGCTTGGGTCATGGTAAAGTCCTTCAAGGCTACGCTGCCGAAGCCATGGAAGGTCAGATACAGGTTTTGTACCCCATCGGGGATCGGAATAGCGCCGGTGTACTGCACCCAGATATTGCTGAAGTCCGTCACCTCGATGCGGCCGAGGGATGGGCCGTCCCAGGCGGTCTTTACATCAAAGTAGCCGCGGGCGTAGCCCCGGGTGCGGATGCCCGTGAGGGTGGTATTTGCGCAGGCGAAGTACTTGAAACCGGCCGTGGCGCTGTCGGTCATGTTGGCGATGTAGGCTTCCGGCTTGGGCTGGTCCTGCATGGTTTCCGGCACATAGTCGCCCCCATCCTGGGTAATCTTGGGGAAGCGGGCGTCCAGCCAGGCACCGTTGCGGGCAGCGCCGCCGGTATAGAGCATCTCCTCATCGGTCAGCAGGTGGCAGGCGATGTAGGCCGGATAGGTGCCCTCGCCCTTCAAAGGCCCACCGTTCAGGCCGCAGGAAGTGATCTCCACCTGGGGGATCTTGCCATCGGCGGTGAAGTGGATCTCTTCCGCACAATCCTGCCGGCTGAAGACGTGGCCGTTGGTGTGGCGATGGTAGAAAATGTACCACTTATCTTTGATCTGGACGATGCTGCCGTGGTTGTTGGCCCCGTAGTTCATGGGCTTGTCCGCCGGCTTGTAGGTGTCGATGCCTTTGTCCACGTTGCTGATCAGGACGCCGCCGTAGGTGAAAGGCCCCTTGGGCGAGGTGCTGGTGGCGTAGCAGAGCTCGTGCATCACC
>CADBPG010000219.1 GCA_902796435.1 uncultured Eubacteriales bacterium
CGCACCGTCAGTTCATTCTTCTCCGCAAGAGCCTGGTACGCGGCGTTGACTGCCGAATAGGGAACCCCCGCAAAAACCCCATAATCATCACTTTGCACGCTGGTGATGCCATACTTGTTGAGCTCGTGACATGCACGGCGGATCATCTCCATCAACGCTTCCTGATCCGGTGCGGGGATATAGGGGTTTACAAGTTCGATCGCATTATCGTACAGGCGGCCGTCCGGCACTCCGTTTTCCATCCCGATCGCTCCACCCTCCGGAGCCGGGGTCAGCCGGGTGATGCCGGCCAGCTCCAGTGCCCGGGAGTTGACGATGCAGCTATGCCCACAGGCCCGGGTTATCATGATCGGATAATCGGTCGAGATCGTATCCAGATCGGCGCGGTCCGGCATGCGATTGACATCTGTAAAATAGTCCTGATTCCATCCACGGCCCAGAAGCCATTCGCCCTCCCGCGGCGGATGCTCCTTGGCATACGTACGCAGGAATTCCAGCATACCTTCCAGACTCTCCGTATGCTGATGCAGCGGCGCGATGGTCAAAAACCGCCCGTACCCCAGCAGATGCATGTGTGAATCATTGAATCCTGGACAGACAAACTGTCCCACAAGATCCACACAGGTGGTCTCATCATCCTTCAGTGCAAGGATCTCTTCGTTCGTCCCGACAGCATGAAACAGGCCATCCTCCACGAGGAAGGCCTGCTGCAGTTCTTTTGCCGTGGTATAGATCCTGCCATTATAAAAAATCTTCTTCATGGATTCTTTCCCGCGAAGACACGCATAGCCCGCTCCGCATCCGCTTCCATGGCCTTCTGAGCCGCCAGAGCCAGATCGTGGAAGAAGGTAACGTCTTCCTTGTCCAGCAGTTCGCGGACCGCGTTCGTGCCGGCCTTGGACATGTAGCTGTAATAGTTGATCTTGCGCAGACCGTTTGCGATGCCCGTCCGGTAATCTTCAGGACTTACGCCGCTGCCACCATGCATGACCAGGGGCAGACCGGTCTTCTGGGCAATGGTCTTGACTCGGTCCAGATCCAGGACCGGCTTGGACTTGTAAATACCATGGGCAGTCCCAAAGCTAGGCGCCAGGGCATCGATGCCCGTTTCCTTGCAGAAGGCGACCGCTTCTTCCGGGTCCGTATAGACCGGGCCGGAAGCGTTGGCTCCACCACCCTCCCGGGATGCCAGGGCACCCAGTTCCGCTTCCACGCCGCAGTTGTAGGCCTTCGCCATGGCGACAGCCTTTTTTGTATTGGCCAGGTTCTCTTCATAGGGCAGCGTGCTGCCATCGTACATGACGCCGGTGAACCCGATCTCCAGAGCTTCCTGCATGTAGCTTAAGGTCTCACAATGGTCCAGATGTACACAGACCGGGACCTTGGCCGCCTTGGCCGCCTGCACCATGACCGGACCGATCTTCTGTAAAGGCGCCACGTCCTCATGCAGCTCTGCATGGGCGATGATCACCGGTACCTCCAGCTTTTCCGCGGCAGCGATCACCGCCAGGACACACTCCAGGTTCGGTGTATTGAAGGCGCCGACGGCGCACTTTTTCTCTTCAGCGATCTTGAGGATCTCCACCAGATTGACAAGCATATGTTTCCAGTCTCCTTTACATCAGTGGGCGTACGGCCTGATAGACTTGTCTGTACCGTGCGTACACCTGCATATATTTTTCGTGCATCTCCGGGCGGGGCAGATAGGTCTCCGTTTCCTGGACCATATGCTCCGCGGCATCGGAAAGATCCGTGAACAGGCCAACAGCGATGCCGGTCAGCATGGCGGAACCGACGGTGCCCGCATCCACGGTCTTCAGGGCGGTGATGGGCAGGCCCAGGATATCCGCCTTCATCTGCATCCAGACCCGGCTCTTGGCGCCGCCGCCCGTGGCGTGCAACTTCCGGAAGTGGATGCCGGAGCCGGCTAGGGCTTCGTAATTCAGGCGCATCTCGTAGGCCACGCCTTCCATGCAGGCCCGGTAGATCATAGGCGCCGTCACCTCAGTGGTGAGGCCCAGGATCGCGCCCTTGGAGCCCGTGTCCATGTAGGGTGTGGCGGCTCCTGCAAAGTGGGGCAGTACCAGAAGACCCGTGGGCTCGTCCTTACCATAGGCCTGCTCCATGCTCTCGTTGGTCTCCCCCTTGCCGAAGGTCTCCATAGCCCACTGGATCAGGGCGCCGCCGGTGTAGGAGAAGGCATAGGCCACATATTTGCCGGGCACCGCATGGGGCACCACGGAAAAGTAGCCCTTGGCCATGACCGGGATCTCAGGGATGCTGTCATAGATGGGTGTCAGACATTCTACAGTACCCGCACCGTCGACCGCGATACTGCCGTCGAAGGCCCCGGCACCCACCGCTGCCGCCACCTGGTCATGGGAGACCGAAACGATGACACAGTCCGGGGCCAGGCCTGTCTGTTCGATGGCTTCCGGCCTGATGGCTCCGGCCACGGTACCCGTGGGGACCGGCCGACTCATCAAGGCCGGATCGATGCCCGCCGCCTGGAAGATCTCCTCGCTCCAGGCCAGAGTGTGGATGTCAAAGGCCATGGTCCGGGTGGCCAGAGAATAGTCGATCTGCGCACGTCCCGTCAGATGATACACGACGTAATCACCGATCAGGAAGATGTGCCGGGCGGCCGCAAAGACCTCCGGCTTATGCTTCTTGATCCACATCATCTTCGGGATGGAGTACATTTCATGGGGTGCAAGGCCGCTGATCTCTGCGATCCGGTCCGCTCCCAGCTTTTCTACAAGTTCTGCACACTCCTCCGCCCCGCGGGGATCGGTATAGAGCATTGCATTATGCAGGGGCGTACCCTTTGCATCCGTCATGACGAAGGTCTCGCCAAAGCTGGTCACGCCGATGCCGGAGATGTCCGGATACTGCGTTGTCATTTCCCGGATCACAGCGTAGACACTTTCCATCATGGTGGATATGTCGATCTCATGGCCGCTCACGGCCCGCCGTACCGGATAGTCCCGGTAGGCCTTGCCCAGCTGTTTTCCTGCCGCATCGAACACCGTCAGCTTGCATCCTGTGGTGCCGATGTCCAATCCTGCGATCTTCATGGTATCAGTCCTTATCGATATCCACCCAGTCATAGTGCAGATAGGTGGTGAACGCTTCCTTCAGGATGTCCTTCATATGTCCTACACCTACGCTGGTATGGTGCTTGAAGCCACCGCGGGCCAGGCGGATCATCTTGTTTTCCATATCGGGGATCTCGCAGACGCCGGCGCAGCCGAAGAAGCTCTCCTCGATGGGATCCTCGGTGAACTGGGCTTCCGAAGCATAAACGATGATCTTGCCGTCCTTGGTCTGGCAATTGGCCAGAGTGGTCGGGAAGGCTTTGATGCGGCCTTCGTTGCTGCCCCAGCCGGAACCCGGATCGGTCTTGTCGAACATCTTATGGTTGGTGACGGTGCCCTTGCCGGTCATCAGACTCTGGGCGACCGGGCCGCAGTGGAAGAGGATGACCTTGTCCTCTTCTTCGCCATAGTTGTTGTTCCAGTCCAGCACGGCGGTCGGCTGCTCCGAGGCAAGGCTCATGGCCCGCATGGTGATGGCGGAGCACATGTCGATCTCACAGGAGGCGGCGATGCCGCGGTCATTCAGTTCAGACAGAAGGACACAGGGGCAGATCCGAAGCACCTGCTCCATCTCGTTCCAACAGCGCAGTGCCAAAGCGTCCAGATGATACTCTTCGATGTATCCGTCGATGGCCACAGAGACCTTGGCCAGTGTATTTTTGTTCTGCTCCGGCACCAGGGAGAAGTCGGTGTAGCGTTCCAGGAACTCCTTCTTGGCGACGACTCTGGGGTCATCATCCTCCATGTGCTGGACCTTGAAGAACAGTTCGCTCAGGTCGAAGCTTTCCACGTTGATGCCGTGCTTCTGCATGGCGATCTCATCGAAGCGGGTGGTCTTGAAGGCGGTGGTGCGAGCGCCGATGCAGCCCAGGTTGAAACGCTTCATACCATTGACCACGCGGCAGATCGCGGCGAAGTCCCTAAGGTTCTCCTGGAATTTCGGGCTCAAGGGGTGGACCACATGGGGCTTGAGCACCGTAAACGGAACTCCGTACTGGGTGAAAACATCAGTGACAGAGAACTTGCCGCAGAAAGCGTCGCGGCGGTGCTGGAAGTCCATCTTGCCGATCTCATCCGGATAGGCCTGCATCAGGATCGGGACACCCGCATCCTGCAGGGCGGTGATGGCACCGTTTTCATCGGCGAAGATGGGCATGGAAAAGATCACGCCGTCATATTCACCCTCGTGGGATTTCAGCCACTTGGCGTACAGCAGACCCTCGTCCCGGGTCTCGATCCCGCCGTACCGGGTCAGTTCCGCGTCCATTGCGATGTAGTCATAACCCGCGTCCGTGACCGCTTTGATCATATCCTCGCGGGCGCCGTAGATCAGTTCGCCAGGCATAAAGCCGCGGTTGCAGAAAGCCAGTGCAAATGTCATTTTCTTAGCCATGTTCATGCCTCCATAAATTGTATTTTAACTGTGTTCTGGATCGTTGTAAATGCTTTGAGTACCGGCAGGGTCCCGTTTTCGCGCTCCTCATGCCGGCCCATGATGTAACAATTCGTGGGTTCCAGTCCCAGCACGTAATCACCGCTGGCCATGCTCCGCCATTCGGAAAGGATCGGCAGGGTATCGCCGGACCAGGAGATCTCCATCTGGATCTTAAGCTCCGGATTCTCCAGCCGGGCCTTGAATTCCTTCTGCATCTTCTGGAAGAAGACCCGCTCTTCCTCGCCCGCAACCGGTGGGTCAAATTCGCAGGTACGGTCCAAGCCTGTCTTTGCGAACTCTGTTCTGGGCACCGTCTCCCGCTCCTCCGGCAGTACCAGATGTGCCTTTTCGGAAAGCAACGGATAGCCGAAGTTGCAGTGATAGATCTGCATGATTTCCTCATCCTTGGGGGACTGGTTCGTGACCTGGTCCTCGATGGTGACCGCGGCGCCGAAGGCTGGGATGCGGATCGTCCGCTTCACTTCCAGGTTGTGGCCGAAGAGCGCCGTCTCCCGGATCGTGCCTTTGACCAGGATCCAGTCATCCTCGATCTCTGTGGAGACCTGCTCCGCCTGCAGACTGTGATAGCGGCCGTGCAGCGGGTGCCACTCGTCCCCATCCCGGTTGGCCGGTCCGACCGAGCGCAGACCGCAGGTATACACCAGACCGCCGGGGAAGGTGTTGAGAAATTCATTTTCATAGGGGCTGATGGCGGCAGGGCTGTCGTACCCGTTCTTGCTCATCCAGCTCATGTTGATGCCCTTGAACCGGCACTGTCCGATGTCCAGCCCGGCGTCCGGCAGGATATCCAGTTCCAGACCGCCCGCGGTCCTGACCTCGATGATCTGGGTGCCCCGGGCACGTCCCTCTTTGACCTCGACCCGCCGCAATGTCACCAGCTGGGCCGGATTCCCAATATAACCTTTTCGAAGGATCTCCTGCAAACCAACCACCTCTTTCTGTTCTTTTGTCTCCATTATAAAAAGAACGAACCAGGAAATCTATAGAAATCTGTTCGTTTTATTTTGATTTTGTTCGGTCTTCACCCGGGAAGTTGGCCAGTCCCCGGGGGCCTGGCGTCTGGACCGGCAGAAGTCACATACATAAACAAAAGGCTGCCTCTCATGTGAACTGCTCCCCGTCAAGAGGACAATGAAATAAATAATGATTTTTCCAGTCAGATACATCTGTATCTGGCTGGTTTTTTATGCAG
>CADBPG010000220.1 GCA_902796435.1 uncultured Eubacteriales bacterium
CAGGAGGTCTCGCCCACCATGCTGGACCGGCTGATGCGGGAGCTTCAGGCGCTGGGTGTCCGGTACGCGGCGCTCTGGGGCCGTGACACGCCCATCCTGTATCGTCCGGATACTTTGGAGCTGATCGATTCCGAGTTCGGGATCTATCCGGCGGAATGCCCTGGTTTTGATGGCTGTTTCAACAATTATGACACCAAGTCCTGGAACATCGCGGTCTTCCGGGAGAAGCAGACGGGCAAGCCCTGGATCTTTGCCACGACCCATCTGTGGTGGATGATCGATGACCGTCCGTTGATGCCCTACGAGCAGTATCAGGCCGGCTCCACGGAGGCGCGCATCTACCAGCTGGGCATCCTGATGGAGCGGGTGGAGCTCTACCGGGCAAAATACCAGGCGCCTGCCGTCCTGGTCGGTGATCTGAACTGCCCCTACGAGTCCCGGCCCATCGCTTCGGCCTTCGCCGCGGGCTACCGCCATGCCAATGACATCGCCCGGGACTATGCCTATCCCTACCATGGATACCACTGGTGCGGCGGTGATGGGTATGAGCCCTATGTGCCCCAGCCTTTCAAGGAGGCCATCGACCACATCCTGATCAAGGGGGATCTTACGGTCCTGCGCATGGACCGTTATATCGATGACAGCTACCTGCCGCTGTCCGATCATTTCCCGGCCTATATTGACGCGGAACTGTAAAAACACTTCACAGATTTAAAGTTTAGTAGTATACTACACTTTGTATGTAACCATTTTATAGAAAGGATGATAAGCATCATGAAAGCTCCTTTTTCCACCTATCTGGATGCGCTTTCTCCTGCCCTGAAGGCTCTGGTCGACGATCTGAAGCAGTCCTATGAATACGTCAGCATCCTGGCAACGGATTCTGTCGGCTTCGGCGTCAACATTTCCCAGCGCAGCAAGAGTGTGTCCAGTACCAATATGACGACCGAGCGCGGCAACGTCGTTCGTGTCTACCGGAACGGGCAGTACAGTGAGTACGCTTTCAACGAGGTCCCGGAAGATGTGCACGCTCTGGCGGAAGAGATCCGCGCCGCCCTGGCAAAGCAGGAAGCGCTTCTGAAGCTGACCGGCACCAAGACCTATGAGACCGGCCTGCTTGAGGACGAGCCGCTGACCCTGTTCGTCGAGAAAGAGACTGAGCGCCTGCCCGAAGAGGAAGATATGGCCGCTCTGGTCCAGACGCTGACCGATCTGTCCAACAAGGGTATGGAGACCATCCCCAGCGCTCTGGACTGCATGGTCCGTGCCTCCTCCACCCACATCTCCAAGATGTTCCTGTCTCCGAACCGTGACCTTAGGCAGAGCTACGTCTATACCGAAGGCTCCATCGCCTCCTATGCACCGAACGAGGAAGGCGAGATCAAGTTCGCCTACGAAGGTGTGTCTGGCTGCTGCGGTCCGGAAGTCCTGACCGGTCTCAACAAGGTCCTGGCAGGCCTGCCGAAGACCATGGAAGACTTCCTCTCCTCCGAAAAGATCGTCCCCGGCGAATATGAGATCATCACCGATCCCGGCATCAGCGGTCTGATCGCCCACGAAGCTTTCGGCCATGGCGTCGAGATGGATATGTTCGTCAAGAAGCGTGCGCTAGGCGCTGAATACATCAACAAGCGTGTCGGTTCCGACCTGTGCACCATGCACGAGGGCGCTCTGTGCGCCGAAAGCGTCACCGCCTATGCCTTCGATGACGAAGGTACCCTGGCCGGCGATGTGACCGAGATCGATCACGGTATCCTGAAGACCGGTATCTGCGATGCTCTGGCCGCCCTGCGTCTGGGCGTCAAGCCCACCGGCAACGGCAAGCGTGAAAACTTCGCCCACAAAGCCTACACCCGCATGACCAACACGGTCTTCGATTCCGGCACTGATTCTCTGGATGATATGATCGCTTCCGTCAAGCACGGCTATCTGCTGAAGGGCACAGAGAGCGGTATGGAAGATCCGAAGCATTGGGGCATCCAGTGCATCGTCTCCCGCGGCTACGAGATCAAAGACGGTGTCCTGACGGGCAAGGTCGTATCTCCTGTCGTCATGACCGGCTATGTTCCGGATCTTCTGGGTGGCATCTGCATGGCCTCCACGGATCGTGTCATCGACGGCAACGGCGCCTGCGGCAAGGGCTACAAAGAATGGGTCAAGGTCGCGGACGGCGGCCCATACCTGAAAACGAAAGCGAGGTTGGGATGATGCTTGCAAAGATCCTGAACCAGATCCAGGCTTTGGGCTGCGAAATCTGGGAAATCAAAGAAACCACCACTCTGGGCTGGGAATTCTACCTGATCAGACATGAGCTGGACCAGCATCGTGTCACCGATGTCAAAGAATATAATGTCACCTTATATCGTCCGATCGAGGGCGAGGACGGCACCCACTTCCTGGGCTCCGCTTCCGGCAAGATCGCGCCGACCGCGTCGGACGCGGACATGCAGAAGGCCCTGGCGGACATCTTCTTCCAGGCTTCCCTGGTCCGCAACCCCTTCTACACCCTGAACGACCAGCCGGTCGTATCTCCGGAGAACAAGCCCATCGACGTCGAGGCCATCGCGCGTGACTTCTTTGAAGCCATGCACGCCCTGCCCGAGACCGCTACGGAGGATGTCAACTCCTACGAGATCTTCGTGAAGGACATCACGAAGCACTATCTAAATTCCAACGGTGTTGAATACACCGTACGCTACCCCAGCTCCATGATCGAAGTCGTGGTCAATGCCCGTACCGAAGGTCATGAGATCGAGCTATACCGCAACTTCCGTTCCGGTACCTGCGATGGGGCCAAGCTGGCGGCCGATGTGACCAAGGCCCTCCACTATGGCAAGGATCGTCTGACCACTGAGCCGACGCCGAAGCTGGGCCGTTTCGATGTCCTCTTCTCCACCGATGACGCGACGCGGATCTATGAATACTTCGTGGACAAGACGAGTGCGGATCTGATCGTACGTCAGCTGTCCGACTGGACGGTCGGCAAAACGATCTGCGA
>CADBPG010000221.1 GCA_902796435.1 uncultured Eubacteriales bacterium
CATGATCGACCGCGAAGAAATGTTCGATCTGATCACCGATGTGCGCTTGAAGCTGCCCACCGAGATCGAGCAGTCCAAGTGGGTCCTGGAGGAAAAGAATCGTATTCTGGTCGACGCACAGCATGAAGCCGACGAGATCCGCCGCGCCGCCGAGGAAGAGCGTGTACGCATGATCAACGAGAACGAAGTCACCCGTGCGGCTTATGCACAGGCGGAAGAGATCGTTGAGAACGCAAAACGTGTCGCTAAGGAAATGCGCCTGGGCGCCAAGGAGTATGCGGACGACCTGCTGATGCAGATCGAGGAGCAGATCACCGCCCTCAACGAGTTCACCGGCGACCGTCTGCACGACATGGCCAAGGAGTCCGAGGACAAAGCCAAGGAATTCAGCCAGATCATGCAGCAGAAGTCCGCGATCCTGCAGCAGAACCGCAAGGAACTGGGCATCCACCACGAATAATCCCTGCTTTACTAAAAACATCCAAACCAAGCGAAGCGGTTGCTAAGACTTTTGGCGGCCGCTTATTTTACCGTAAAAAACCAGGAGGCTTATAATCAAAATGGCAAAGAGTGTGAACAAGATCGAACAACGCAAACAGGAGGCGTACAAGCTGCATAAGCGCAACCAGAAACGCGCCGGCCGCAAGCTTCGTCCCTCCGCAGTGAAAAAGCTGATCGCTATCATCTGTGCAGTGGTCATCGTACTTGCCGGCAGCTGTGCCGCATTCCTGAACAGCGGGCTTGCCCGCCGCGTTATCGCTGCCGCCACCATCGGCAACGAAAAGATCAGTGCTGCTGAGTACAGCTACTATTATAACAGCAGCTATCAAAGCTACTATCAGACCATGACCAGCTATTTCGGAGCTGACAACGTGGGCATCGACACCACCAAGTCTCTGAAATCCCAGCAGTACAGCGAAGACCAGTCCTACGCGGATTACTTCAGCGATGACGCTTTATCCAGTCTGCAGTTCGTCACGGCCCTGGCTTCCGAAGCGAAGAAGGCCGGTTACACTCTCTCTGAGGATGAGCAGGAGCGTTATGATACCCAGATCGATACCATCGTACAGGGTGCGAAGGACGCTGGCCTGTCCGAGGACAAGTACGTGGCCCAGCTGTGCGGCAAAGGCTACACCATGGACATGTACAAGAAGATCCTGCATGATGAACTTCTGGCCTATGATTATCGTAACGAAAAAGAGAGCTCCTTCACCTATGAAGCAGCCGATGTAGACACCTATTACCAGGAGCATAAAGAGGACTTCGACAAGGCTGATTTCCGCTATCTTCTGTTCTCTGCACAGGATGCTACCGAGGACCAGGAAGCGGTGACGCTGGAAGAGGCCAAGGCCCAGGCCGAAGCCTTCATGGACGGCATCACCAGCGAAGTCCAGTATTCTGCCAAGGCGGAAGCCAAAGCCCAGGAAACGGACGAGAACGGAACTGATACCACCAAGCGTACTAACGTGACCAAATCTTCGATCACCGCCATCGATGAGAACCTGGGCAACTGGGTGTTCGATGCCACCCGCAAGGCCGAAGAAGTCGGTCTGGTAGAGCGTGCGGACGGCACGGGCTACTATGTGGTCATGGTCGTGACCCCGGCCCATCGGGAAGAGTACCATACCGCCAATGTGCGCCACATCCTGATCACCGTCAACGAGGAAGTCACCGAGGATGATGCTCGCGCCAAGGCGGAGGAGATCTACAAAGAGTGGCAGGATGGCGAGGCTACGGAGGACTCCTTCGCGGCCCTGGCCAACGAGCACAGCGAAGACACCGGTTCCAACACCAACGGCGGCCTGTATGAAGGCGTCTATCCGGGTGAAATGGTCACCGCGTTCGATCAGTGGGTCTTCTATGCGGGCCATAAGCCTGGCGATACCGCCATCATCGAGACAGAGTATGGTTTCCATATCATGTACTATGTTTCCGAGAGCGAAAATGAAAAGTGGTTCGATGATGTCGATACTGCGATGCGCTCCGAGGATTACAACAACTGGTATGATGAGATCCTGAAGAACTATCAGATCAAAGAAAACTGGCTGGGTAAGAAGCTTCGGACAGAACCGATCTAAATAGAATTAAACTTAAATAAAGGCCCCTGGCCATATACAACCTCATTCGCTAGGTTTGCTAAAGCAAAATACGCTCATGAGGGTATATGGCCGGGGGCCTCTTTGTATCTGAGTTCAGATATAGATCATGGTTTAATTAAGTGGGGATCGGGTGTCATGGTATTATTTTTTGATCGCTGCTTCTATGAAGCCTAGAAACAGGGGGTGTGGTTTGTTTGGGCGGCTCTTGAATTCTGGATGATACTGTACACCGACGAAGAAATCGTGATCTGTCAGCTCTACGGTTTCGACCAGTTTGTGATCGGGAGATAGGCCGCTCAGTGTCAAACCGCAGGATGAAAGCTTTTCGCGGTACTCATTATTGAATTCATAGCGGTGGCGATGTCGCTCGCTGATCAACTGACTGCCATAGCAGCGTTCCATGGTGGTGCTTGGTTGGATGACACAAGGATACGCTCCGAGGCGCAGGGTTCCGCCCTTATCAATATCTTCACTCTGTCCCGGCATGAAGTCGATCACCTTGCTCTGACACTGTTCGTCGAACTCGCCGGAGTTGGCATCACGGATGCCGGCAACGTTTCTCGCGAATTCAATGACTGCGATCTGCATACCCAGGCATAGGCCAAAATAAGGAACTCTATGCTCTCTTGCATAACGTGCGGCCAAAATCATGCCTTCGATGCCGCGGCTGCCGAACCCGCCTGGCACGAGGATCCCGTCCAGATCGGAAAGCATGGAATCTACGGTACTCGGTGTGATCTCTTCGGAATCGATCCAGTGGATGTTGATGTGGACATTATGATAGAATCCGGCGTGGTGGAGGGCTTCTGCCACAGACAGGTATGCATCGTGTAAGCCAACGTATTTGCCGACCAGACCGATCTCGACACAATGTGTACGTGCCCTGTTGATCCGCGATACCATTTCCTTCCATTCGGTAAGGTCCGGATCCGGAACATCGAGCCCCAACTCCCGGCAGACGACTTCGGAAAAATGTGATTCTTCCAACATCAGCGGTGCTTCATATAGATTGGGCAGGGTGAGGTTTTCAATGACACAATCAGGCTTGACATTGCAGAAGAGAGCGATCTTCTGGAAGATCGAGGCTTCCAACGGACGGTCACAGCGTAAAACGATCAGGTTCGGATTGATGCCCATGCCTTGCAGTTCCTTTACGGAATGCTGCGTCGGCTTGGATTTGTGTTCCTCTGAACCATGGAGATACGGTACCAGTGTCACATGGATGAACAGGCTGTTTTCCCGGCCGATCTCTAGCGAGATCTGTCGTACGGCCTCGATAAAAGGCTGCGATTCAATGTCTCCGATCGTGCCGCCGATCTCGGTGATGACTACGTCGGCGCCTGTTTTTTTGCCGACACGGTAGACAAATTCCTTGATCTCGTTCGTGATGTGCGGGATCACCTGCACAGTCGATCCCAGAAATTCGCCGCGTCGCTCCTTATTCAATACATTCCAGTAGACTTTGCCGGTGGTCAGGTTCGAGTACTTGTTCAGATCCTCGTCGATGAACCGCTCGTAATGGCCGAGATCGAGGTCAGTCTCAGCACCATCCTCGGTCACGTAGACTTCTCCATGCTGATAAGGACTCATGGTACCCGGATCTACATTGATGTACGGATCCAGTTTCTGCGCAGCGACTTTTAAGCCTCGCAACTTTAACAATCTGCCCAGAGAAGCGGCCGTGATACCTTTGCCAAGGCCTGAAACAACACCGCCTGTCACAAAAATATACTTAGTCATAAGTGCGCTACCTCCTTTATTCCCACTCCACCGTCGCCGGAGGCTTGGATGAAATATCATACACGACTCTGGAGATCCCAGGGACTTCGTTGGTGATCCGGTTGCTGGCCTGTTCCAGTACTTTGTAGGGCAGCCGGGTCCATTCTGCTGTCATAAAGTCATCCGTTGAGACTGCGCGCAGTGCCACCGTATACCCATACGTTCGAGCATCACCCATCACACCGACGGTGTGCGTATTGGTCAGAACAGCGAAATACTGGTCCGGCATCTCCTTTGGATGCGCTGCCGCGAGGACTTCCCGGAAGATCGCATCCGCATCCTGCAGCATAGCAACCTTATCCTTTGTAATGTCGCCGATGATCCGTACAGCCAGACCGGGACCCGGGAAGGGCTGCCGCCATACCAGTTCGGATGGCAGCCCCAGCATCGTACCGATCTGCCGGACTTCATCTTTGAAGAAATCTCGAAGCGGTTCCACGATCTCATCGAACGAGATCACGTCGGGCAGCCCGCCAACATTGTGGTGGCTTTTGATCACTGCAGAAGCGCCTTTACCGCTCTCGATCACATCCGGGTAGATCGTGCCCTGCGCTAAAGCATGCACATGTCCGATCTTCCTGGCTTCTTCTTCAAATACACGTATAAATTCCTCACCTATGATCTTGCGTTTGGTCTCCGGATCACTGACACTTATTAGTTTCCCAAGGAACCTGTCACCAGCATTGACACGGATCAGGTTGACACCGAAAGTATGCCGGAATGTGTTTTCGACGAAATCACCTTCATCCTTGCGCATCAGTCCATGATCGACGAATACGCAGGTCAGATCGGGCCCCACCGCCTTATGGAGGAGAAGGGCGGCGACGGAGGAATCCACACCGCCGGAAAGCGCCAGCAATACTTTTTTGCCGGCATACTGTGCCCGATATTGCGCAATGATCCGATGCGCCTGATCGGCGGCATCCCAGTCCCCTGCACAATGGCAGATGTTGAAAAGAAAGTTGTGCAGGATCTGACGACCAAAGACCGTGTGCGTTACCTCAGGGTGAAACTGGATGCCATACAACTGTCTTGCATCGTCAGCCATCGCAGCGCAAGGACATTTGTCAGTGACAGCCAGGACGCGGAACCCTTCCGGTATAGTACTGATAAAGTCCGTATGGCTCATCCAACAGACGCTTTCTTGGGGAACGTTTTCGAACAGGTCGTGTTCCTGTATCGTGACCAGCGTTTTGCCATACTCACTGCTATGCTCGGCGTTGCTTACCATTCCACCGCCCATGTACGCAAGAAGCTGGGCACCATAGCAGATGCCCAGGATCGGGATCCCCAGATCCAGGATCTTCGGATCGTAATGTGGTGAAGCAGGGTCATAGACGCTGTTGGGTCCACCGGTAAAGATGATGCCTTGATACGCCGCGTTTTGGATCTCAGATAAAGAGATCCGGTCAAACGACCTGATCTCCGCATAAACATGTTGTTCCCGCACTCTGCGGGCGATCAGCTGGTCATATTGACCGCCGAAATCCAGCACAAGGATCTTGTCCATGTTCACTCCCTCTTTACCTGAAGATGATACTTTCACGTTCTGCCCCGACCGATACGAAGGAGATCGGACAGTGGATGGCTTCTTCTATATAGGTGACATATGCCTGGGCAGCCTGCGGCAGATCTTCAAAGCGGCGGATCTGTGAAATATCGCATTGCCAGCCGTCCACATATTCGATCACTGGCTCGGCTTTATCCAACACTGCCGGGAATGGGAAGTCATCGATCACTTTTCCATCCAGCAGGTAATGTGTGCAGACGGGGATCTTGTCCATATAGCTGAGGATATCCAGCTTTGTCAGAGCGATCTGCGTTGCGGACTGGGCTTCCACGCCATACCGCGTCGCGACCAGATCGATCGGTCCCACACGTCGGGGCCGTCCGGTCTTTGCTCCATATTCGGAACCTTCTTCTCGCAGCAGATCCGCCTCAGCACCGAACATTTCACATACGAACGGTCCTTCTCCGACGCAAGTGGAGTAGGCCTTCACGACTCCGATCACATCGTCGATCCGTGCCGAAGGCAGACCGGAACCGATCGGGGCAAAGGCGGCCAGCGTGTTGGAAGAGGTCGTGTATGGATAGATGCCAAAGTCCAGATCTCGAAGCGCTCCTAACTGTGCTTCGAACAGAATGTTCTTTCCATCACTTTGTGCTTTTTTCAGGAAAGAGGCTGTGTCACAAATGTATGGCAGGATCGGTTCACAATAGTCCCGGATCCAGGCTTTCAGCCGTTCCATCGTATAAGGTTCAGCACCGTAGACTTGGGTCAGGATCAAGTTCTTCCATTCCATCAGATCTTGCAGGTGTGCTTCCAACTCGTCAGGGTAAAGGAGTTCGCCGACCAGCAGGGTCTTTTTTTGGTATTTGTCCGAGTAAAACGGGGCTATGCCCTGCTTGGTAGAACCGTACTGCTTGTCCTTCAGCCGCTTTTCTTCCAACACGTCCAAGTCCTTGTGCCAGGGGAGCAGGAGAGAGGCCCGATCACTGATCTTCAGCGTTTCCGGAGTGATCTCCACGCCTTTGGAGCGCACTTCCTGCATTTCTTTCCACAGATTTTCCGGATCCAAAGCGACGCCGTTGCCTAAGATATTGACGACACCGGACCGGAAGATGCCGGATGGGAGCAGATGCAGGGCAAATTTGCCCTTGTCGTTGATGACAGTATGCCCTGCATTGCCACCACCTTGATAGCGCACAACAATATCATAACGTTCTGTCAGCAGATCCACCATGCGGCCTTTGCCTTCATCACCCCAATTGATACCGACGATCACACAATTGCTCATAGTTATTTGCCTCGTTTACTTACTTTACGCTGAACAGGATATCGCCATAGGTCGGGAAAGGCCAGTAACTCTTGGCCGTCAGCAGTTCCGCCTGGTCACAAGGGATCCGCAGCTCACTCATCTTCGGCAGCACGGTGTCGCGGATCAGCGCTGACTCGGTGATCACATCATCTGCATCTTGCAAAGCGATGACCGCTTCTTCCAGATCATCTGTCTTTTCCGTGATGCAATCAGTCAAAGTCGAAAGCCTGAGGATCAGTTCTTTCTCATAGCTGCAGGCAAGATCCGGGAAGAGGGCTTTCTTCTCGGAAGCCTGTTTTGCCAGGTCAGCAGTAAAGCGAGTGATGGCCGGAGCGACCCGCTTGTGCACCATGTTGATCATGGTATTGGCCTCGATCACGACGGTCTTGCAATAGTTCTCCAGCATGATGTCGCGGCGGGACTTTAGTTCATCCACAGTGAAAACACCGAGCGATGTCAACATTTTGACGTTCTTTTCATCGAGCAGATGCGGCATGCAGTCGGCTGTGGTGCGGTAGTTCAAAAGACCACGCTTTTCGGTTGCTTCCGTGATCCAGGTATCATCATAACCGTTGCCGTTGAAAATGATGTGCTTATGATCTTTGATGGTCTTTTTGATCATATCATGCAGTGCGGCCTCAAAATCTTCCGCCTTTTCCAGCCGGTCCGCGTAGATCCGTAAGGATTCGGCAACGGCGCTGTTCAGCATGATGTTGGCGCAGGCGATACTGTTGGAAGAGCCCAGCATGCGGAATTCAAACTTGTTGCCTGTGAAAGCAAATGGTGAGGTGCGGTTACGGTCGGTCGTATCCCGGTTGAACTTCGGCAGAACGTCGACGCCCAGTTTCATCTGCATCTTTTCCGCGCCCTGATATGGAGTATCATTTTCGATCGCTTCCAGTACAGCGTTCAGCTCGTCGCCCAGGAAGATCGAAATGACAGCGGGAGGTGCTTCGTTAGCGCCAAGACGGTGGTCATTACCGGCAGTCGCGACCGCGATACGCAGCAGATCCTGATAGTCATCCACAGCTTTGATAACGGCGCAGAGGAAGAGCAGAAATTGTGCATTCTCATACGGCGTATCACCGGGGGAGAGCAGGTTCTGGCCATTGTCTGTCGAGATGGACCAGTTATTATGCTTGCCGGATCCATTGACGCCGGCAAACGGTTTCTCATGCAGTAGACAGACCAGACCATGTTTTGCCGCGACTTTCTGCATGATCTCCATCATCAGCTGATTGTGGTCCGTCGCGATGTTGGTCGTCGTATAGATAGGAGCCAGCTCGTGTTGCGCAGGAGCGACTTCATTATGTTCAGTTTTTGCCAGGATGCCAAGCTTCCATAACTCATCGTTCAGATCTTCCATAAAGGCCGTGACACCGGGCTTGATCACGCCAAAGTAATGATCATCCAGTTCCTGTCCTTTGGGCGGTTTTGCGCCGAACAGAGTCCTGCCGGTGAAACGCAGATCCGGCCTCTGATCGTACATTTCTTTGGTGATCAGGAAGTATTCCTGTTCAGGCCCAACAGAAGATACGACCCGTTTTGCGGTATCATTGCCGAACAGTCTGAGGATCCGCAGCGCCTCCTTGCTGAGGACTTCCATGGAACGTAAAAGAGGCGTCTTTTTATCCAGTGCATGACCCCCATATGAGCAGAAAGCTGTGGGGATACACAGTGTCTTTCCTTTGATGAACGCGTAGGAAGTCGGATCCCACGCGGTATAGCCTCTCGCTTCAAACGTCGCGCGTAAGCCTCCGGAAGGGAAGGAAGAAGCGTCCGGCTCACCTTTGATCAGTTCTTTGCCGGAGAATTCCATAATGACACTGCCGTCTGGGGAAGGGGTGATAAAACTATCATGCTTTTCCGCGGTGATACCGGTCAACGGCTGGAACCAGTGGGTAAAGTGAGTCGCACCTTTGGAAACGGCCCAGTTCTTCATCGCCTCAGCTACAGCATTGGCGACCGTGATATCCAATTCTTTACCTTCGTCGATCGTCTTACGCAGAGAAGCATAGACCTCTGCGGAAAGATTCGCACGCATCACGCGATCATCAAAAACCTGACTTCCGAAATACTCCGAAACAATACTCATGACCAAAACTCCTTCTCGAAAAAATAAAAAAGTAAAGGCAAGAGCGTCTTCGAGATACTCTCTGAAGACGCCCTTGCCTTTACTCTACCGATTATACACATAGTGTATTTTGATGTCAACCATCAAAATGTAAGTAATTGGTGAAGCGAATCGGGCATTCTTTCATCAATTAGCCGAAACGGCGTTTATTCTGCATCGATCGTAGAGACGTCGGGCGACATCTCTTCCAGGACATCCAGAAGCAGCCGAACAGTATCCAGTGAAGTCATCATGGTGATGTTGTTCTGAGCAGCAGCCCTGCGGATCGCCACGCCGTCTCCATAATGGACACCCGACAGGATCGCCCGTGTATTGATGACATAGCTTACCTGTCCGGAGTGGATGGATTCGATCACTTCATTGCTGCCTTCACTGGGTTTGCGGCGGATCTTCGTGCGGATCTCATGGTTTCGCAGCACTTCTCCTGTAAGAGTCGTCGCTTCGATATTGAACCCCATCCGATAAAAGCGCCGGACGAGTGGTACAGTTTCTTCTTTGTCTTCATCTGCGACGCTCACGAGTACTGTCCCGTGGCTGCGTAGATGAAGACCTGCGGCGATCATTGCTTTGGCGGCCGCCCTGTGCAGCTTTCTGTCATACCCGATCGCTTCTCCTGTCGATTTCATTTCGGGAGAAAGATACGCGTCCATACCACGTAATTTCGAGAAAGAGAAGGCCGGTACTTTGACATAAAAACGCTTCTTTTTCTTCGGGCATCGCTCCATGATCCCTTGTGCGTCCAGTGAAACGCCAAGGATCGCTAGTGTACCGATGTCCGCCAGACTGCAGCCGGTCGCTTTGGATAGGAAGGGAACCGTCCGCGAAGACCTGGGATTCACCTCGATCACGTATACTTTATCGGAACGATCGACGA
>CADBPG010000222.1 GCA_902796435.1 uncultured Eubacteriales bacterium
AACATTTTTCACTTGCATGTCCATAGGCTAACCTCTCTTTCTAAAAAACAACCAGAGGAAGAAAGGCGCGCCGATCAACGCCGTGACCGCACCGATGGAGATCTCCCTGGGGGCCAGGATCGTCCGGGCGATGGTATCTGCCAGAGCCATGAAGGAACCGCCGTACAGGAAGGACAGGGGCAGCACCGTCTTATGCGATGCCCCGTACACCCGGCGCACCGCATGGGGCACGATCAGGTCCACGAAGCCGATGGTTCCGGAAAAGCAGACCGCCACACCGGTCAGCAGGGAGGAAAGGATCAGCAGGATGCGCTTGACCGCCCCGGTGGACACACCGATCGCCAGGGACTGCTCGTCACCGAAAGAAAGGATGTCCAGCTCCCGGTGCAGACCCATGAGCAGCAGCGTCCCTATGATGCCCGCTGGGCCTAATATCCGCACATGGAACCAGCGTCTGCCGGAAAAAGAGCCCATCTGCCACATCAGGATCCGCTGCAGGTATTCATGGTTCAAGGATTCCACTAGGATCAGCAGGGCATTGACGAACAGGGAACAGACCATTCCGAACAGTACGATGGTGGAACTCTGCACGTTATGGTCCAGCCGGGTGGAGACGGCGATGACGATCAGCACCGTCACCAGACCGAAGACAAAGCCCATGGTGGGCATCATGAAAGTGCCCCAGAACGGCACCTGGCCGAACAGGGTCAGGGCCAGAGCCGCACCCAAAGAAGCCCCGGAGGAAACACCCAGGGTGTAGGATGAGGCCAGCGGGTTCTGCAGGACCGACTGCATGACCGCCCCACTGACCGACAGCGCCCCGCCGACGAAAAAGGCCATCAGCACTCGGGGCAATCGGATCGACCAGAGGATCGATACCTGGGAGGGATTGATCCGCTCCGGCAGCTGCATACCAAACAATTTGTGCAGCAGGACCCGGAAGGCGTCCCCCATAGTGATGGACGCGCTCCCGATCCCGTAGGCACATAAAATCACAGCAAGGCTGATCATACAACCGATGACCAGCCTTGTTCCGTATCCATGCTTATGTGACAGCATGAAACCTCCTTATCAGATCAGGCTGCCATATCTTCGGCAGGCGCGAAAGGATCCTCAAGATTTCCAAAAGTGTCCGGATACGCGATCTTCGCGATCTCGACCAGAGCACTGACTACATGCTGGTTCGGGCGGTTCAGTGCGTCAGAATTGGCCAGCAGATACACATCGCCGTTCTTGACGGCCTTGACGTTCTCCCAGCCTTCCAGCTGCAGCAGGACGTTGACGACATCCGGCGTGTACATGTCGGTGGTCAGGATCAGGTCCGGATCCATCTCGATGCAGGCCTCTTCCGTCAGGCCGACCCAGGAATCCTCGTTCTTGGTGACGCTGTCCAGGCCGGCGATGGCCAGGATCTCGTCGATGTAGGTGTCCTTACCGGCAGAATAGATGGTGGGATACTCCGCAGTCGGTGTGGACATTTCGTACAGGACCGTTTTCTTCTCCTGGATGCCCTCTGCCTGCTTCTTGATCTCCTCGACGGTCTTGTTCATGTCGTCCACGATCTTTTCCGCATCAGCAGATGCGCCGACGCAGGCGCCGATGAACTTCAGGTCCTCGCCGATCTCCGCGATGGAGGTGCTGCTTGGGATGTCCGCGACGCAGACGCCCGCCTCACGCAGGGAGGCAAACACGTCGGAACCGCCCGCCTGGCTCATGCCCGTCGTGAAGACGATGTCCGGATTCAGAGACGCGATGGCTTCGTTGTCCGGTGCCATCATGTCGAATACGGCAACATCTTCTTTCAAGGAAGCGGCGTAGCTCGCCTGTGAATAGCTGTCCACCCCCACGATCTTGTCGGCCAGCCCTAAGTCGATCAGGAATTCCGTGGTCGATGGTGCCAGAGATACAATGCTTTTAACTTCCGCAGGTACGGTGATCTCATTACCGCTGCGGTCTTGTTTCGGCAGTTCTGTGCTCGCAGCACTGCCGGATGCGGGACTGTCCTTTTTGCTGCAGCCGCTGATCATGGAAACGACCAGAAGTGCTGCCATAAGAAGGACCAGTACTTTGTTCTTCATTCTTCTCTCCTTTCTGGTTTTCTTGGTGATTCTTCATCAGAAAGGCACAAAAATAAAGCGCCCTCTCTGATCACGAAGAAGAAGCCCATCGTACGGCGGCAGGTATCTGACTTAAGGCCTGTGGCTCATGGGGTGGCACGTTCCGGTCCAAGGGACGTGTCCTTCCATGCAGTCCTCTTACAGTAGCGGCACTGTCGGAGATTTGCACTCCAGTTCCCTATTAAGGCGGCTGGGCGGACCCACCTAGCCGGCACCGTCATACGT
>CADBPG010000223.1 GCA_902796435.1 uncultured Eubacteriales bacterium
TAACCCGTGGCCATCATGTAGTGCAGGGCATGGTCAAATGCCCGCTGGTCATAGGACCGCACATTGATCTGGACATACCGGATGACCTCGGCCAGTTCACAACTGCCGGCGTGCAGGATCAACGCCTGCAGCATCAGGTATTCGTAAGGCCGCACGATGGGCAGCATATCGGAAACGTACTTGATAAATTTCTCCTGCCGGTCGTTGAAGGACGGCAACTCCGGCTCGCCGATGCCCTGCAGGAAGCCCAGATAGGATATATTCTTGTGGCCACCGATCTTGGACTGCAAAAACTTGATCAGGTCCGGGGCGTAGTCATTGTTCAGGTAATCCACGTGCTGCGGGTACCTGGCCGCGTTGATGTACTTCTTGAAGTTCAGGTAGTCCTGCTGCAGGTAGGTCTTGGTGTTGAAATTCACCTCGTCGATGTAGGACAGGATCTCCTTCTTGCTCAGGTCGTCCAGGTGGATCTCCACGCCATAATCCTTCAGGCCGATGCTGGTGAAATCATCTTCGATCAAGCTGGCGATCAGTTTCTTTTCTACCACGAAGTTCTCGGACAGGCTGCCCAGCGCGAAGGCAATCTGGACGCTGCGCTTGTAGTCATTGCCGATGAAGTCCAGCACGGTGACGTATTTCTTGCCCTCGTAATTGCGCAGGCCGCGGCCCAACTGCTGGATGAAGATCGTCTGGGAATCTGTCGGCCGCAGGAACAGGACCATGTTTACGCCCGGGATATCGACACCCTCGTTCAGGATGTCAACGGTGAACAGGATCTCCAGATTGGCGGAGTCGTCCTGCAAGTCCTTGTAGGCGCGCACACGCTCGCCCACCGAGTTTTTCCCTGTCAGGTACTGGGTATGATAGTAATCCTCCATGGCCTGGGCCATGCGGATCGCGTGGGAGATGTCACGACAGAAGGCCAAGGCCTTCAGTTTTTGGCCTGGAATGCGGCGCTTCTCGATCATGCGGTAGATGAAGTCACAGTGTTTTTCATCCGAGAACTGCTCGACGAATTTGTGCCCCTTCGTCTCCTTGATTCCATACTCGATCAGTTCGTCACGAATACCATAGTACTTGAACGGTACGACAAGGCCGTTGATGATGGCGTCGCGCAGGCGCAGCTCGTAGGGTACGTTCTGATCGAACAGGCTGAAGACATCCTCTCCATCCATGCGTTCCGGCGTGGCCGTGATACCCAGCAGGAACTGCGGCTCGAAATAGTTGATGATCTTGCGATAGGTCTCCGCGGTGGCGTGATGGCACTCATCGATGATGATATAGTCCCAGGTATGCTTTTCAAAAAGCTCCAGCGAGTTGGCCATCGTCACGTTTGTGGAGAAGACGAAGTCCGCTTCCTGCTCCTTGTATTCCCCATTGAAGATTCCGTAGGACCGTTCACTGCCGAAAACGCGCTGGAATGTCTCGTAGGACTTCATCAGGATCGAACCCTCATGAACAATATACAGCAGACGCTTTGGCGCGAAATTGAGGGCATCAAACGCCGCCAGGAAGGTTTTTCCTGAGCCTGCAGATGCAGTGACCAGGGCTCTGGTGGCACCCATGGCCCGGACGCGGTTGAGTTCCTTGAGCGCACGGCGCTGCATGTAGTTCGGCTTCACCTCGGAATTGGCGATGTCATAGTCCATATCCCACCGCTCGATGGAATAGTACAGACGGGTCCTATATTCATCAATCAGCTCACGCGACAGCGGGAGCGTCCGCTCCCAAAGGCGATCGAACTCCGCCTTCGCCGCATCATACGTGCCGGAATCTTCCTCGCCGATGACGGAAACGTCCCATTCGATGTTCTTCAGGAGGGCATAAACCGTGATGTTCGAGGAGCCTACCATAAGCTCGTTATGATCACCAAATTCGAAAAGGTACCCCTTGGAATGAAAACCCACAGTGTTACCATTTACGTCATGAAAACACTCCCGGTCCAGTCTGCAAGAGAACCGGTCCGGATACCTGGACTGGAGGTCATAAAAGAACTGCAGCGAATCCACATCCGTGAAGTTCTGGTATGTGGAGGTGATCACCTGGCCTCTGGCACCCCGGGCGATCGCCGCTTCAATGTTCGGCGCCAGAAGCCGCAGTCCCGGCTTTTTGATAAAGCTGACAGAAAAGCGGAAAGAACGACACAGGTCGATATTACGCTTCAGCTTGTCGATGAATTTGATGTCGGTATAGTTGGTGTAGAAAGTGGTGTTCATAGTAATTTGCTCAAAGAAGACTCGATCATTGATGCTACCCTTATTGTTGATATGTTCTTATCTCCACACTTCATACCCTTGTCTCTTGGCCGAGTCATATACCGGCTGCATGTTCTTCCTCAGTATCTCAAAGAACTCTGCTTTACTATTCCCCGGCCGGTACAACTCCTGCCCGGCCCAGATGGAATGCAGGTTGTCTCTCCAGCATCCTTCGTACAGTTTGTGGATGCCTGGTTTCTCCTGGATCAGTTCGTACAGCAGGTACTGGTTCTCAGAGAAGCGGTTGAAGAAGGGGTCCCACTGTGGCAGGCGGTTGCTCTTGGAACTGTTCAGGGAAGAGTCCATCGGCATCAGGTTCCACAGTTCGTCGTTCATCACGAAGGACCAGGGAATGAAGTGGTCAATATCGTACCGGCGCGGCTGCATCGGCTGCTGGGTGAAAACATCGCGGACCTCGGTAAGTTCCAGGACGCCTTCCCACAGTTTGCGTACCTTGCCTAGCTTGCGGACGCGTTCGTCCATGGGGGCCAGTTTGTACACCAGGCCCGGTACTTCCGGGTTGTTGTTCTGCAGCCAGCGCACCTTCTCAAACTGGATCCAGCCCAGGATCGAAACTGTATTGTCCTGGATCATGCGGATCCAGTCCGGGTGGAAGTACACTTCGCGCTGCAGTTTGCTGCTGGTGCCGATGGTGTACGGCAGTGGCTTGATGTTGCGGTCGAAGTCCTGGATATAGGCCGTCATACGGCGGATAGACTCCCAGCTGACGGTGGATGCACTGGAATTGGAGAAGAAGCCTGCCAGGGCCCGGTAAGGCACCATGTGGGTCAGCTGCTCCTTCGCCTGGTACAAGTCCTTATCAAACCGCTTGATCTCGTTCTTGATCTCCACCTTCGAGGCACCGGCCGCAAGGTCACTCAAGTCCGAAAGCTTCAGGATCGCGCGTTCCAGGCCGTCACGTACATCACCTGCCTGGCCAAGGCCACTCAAATGGATGTGAAACTCTCGCACAGAATACCAGGCGTTGCAGATCATCTCATCGATGATGTCATTGAAGGTCGTCTGGGTGGCGCCTTCCGCGATCAGTTGGACGATGGCCTCCAGCCAGTAAAACTTGTAACAATAGGAGGGATCCTTCAACATCAAAGCGAAGCTGGGGATGTCCAGTGTGTTGTAATACGCCTCGTCGATCTTCAGGCGCGGCGTGCCAGAATATTGGTCCATCGCTCCTCCTCTCTGCCAGGGCGTACGTCCTGGGTGATCCAGGTCTCCAGGGGCACAAGTTCCGGGAACTGCTGCAAAAGGTCATGCAGGGTTTCTGGTGTGAAGTCAGTAAAGTAGCGGCCGCCACGCACGCCTTCGTCCGTTCCGTACTTGAAGGAAGTATAGAAGATGCCGCCGGTTTTAAGTGCCCGGCAGATCTTGTGCAGCACGCCGATAAGATCCTGCTTCGGCAGGTGCAGGATGGAGGCACAGGCCCAGATGCCATCGTAGGTATCGACCGTGTCCAGGTCTTGGAACAACATGTGTTGCACATTGATTCCGGTAAAAGAAGAAGCCTGGCGGCAGATCTCTGCGGAGCCGTCAGTGGCATCGACCTGGAAGCCCAGCTCCAGGAAGGCTTTGGTGTCACGGCCGGAGCCGCAGCCAAAGTCCAGGATGCGGGCCCCGGGCGGTAGGAGTTTCGCGAAGCGCTCCCGGGTGGAGCTGATGTCCGCCGCGGCGGTGCCTTGGATGAAGGCGGCCGCGTTTTCATCGTAATAATTCAACGTTTGTGATTGCCAGTCCATTGTGCGATATGATTTCACTTTATATAGTTTTAATATCGTTAATGTATACAATAATACAGGTTATAGTATACCACTCTGTTTGTCACTATTCAACATATTTTACGCCGGTTTTCACGTGGTGGAGTTCATGAGCAACAACACAAAACCAGCCTTGTGTGAAAGAATCCACAAGGCTGGTTTTATACAAATTAATCATGTGCTTTTGATAGCTTGGCGGCAAAATGGAAAGAGCCCGCGCAGGGACCAGCCCTCGCGCGAGCTCCTTCGTGATTTCCTAATGTGAAAGGATATGATTCAAGCAAACATCCAGGCCACGATCTTGCGGGCATATTCCTGCCAGAAGACCATGTCATGCTGGCCTGGGCTTTCGTGGTACTCGTGGGGGACGTGCTCGTCCTCCAGGAAACGGTGAAAGGCGCGGTTCGGTTCGATCAGGAAGTCCTCGGTACCACAGCAGAGGTACAGTTCCGGGAACGGGACGCCTTGGCTTTTCAGCTTCTTGACCAGGACCTCGGGGTTGCAGTCGCGCTCCTCGACGGTATCCAGATCACCGAAGCATTCATGATAATAATAATAGTTTGCGACCGGATTGTCAATCTCTGGAGTCATTTTTGCTATCTGATGGATGATCAAAGCCGAACTCATGGCTCCGATCTTGCCAAAACGGTCCGGATGGGCCAGTCCGGTGTGGATGGCGCCGAAGCCACCCATGGACAATCCGGTGATGTAGGTATCCTCCGGACGCATCGCCAGGCCGAAGGTCTTGCGGATGTAATCTACCAGCTCGATGGCCACCAGGGTCTCGAAAGCGTGGCCGGTGGAAAGACCATCCAGGTAGAAGGAGTTTTCAGCGTTCAGGCTGACGACAGCGAAATTGTACTGGGTCTGCAGCTCCGCCGGGATCCAGTTCTCGGCCTTGCCGGTGTAACCGTGCAGCACGAAGAGGGTCTTCATCGGACGCTGGTTGTAGGGCGTGGGCTCCGGCGGCACGTCGGTGCGAACGTCGTTGGGGATCCACATTTCAAAACTGGCCATGCGGTGCAGGGCGTTGGAAAAATAATCGATCTTGAAGGTTGCCATAGGTGGAGTTCCTTTCTTGATTTATTAGTGTTTATAACGGTTTGCGTTTGGTTACATGCCATTTTCCATTGTAGCTTTCCTGCCCTGTAATAGAGCGAGGCACTACATGGCCATTCGGAGCTCACATGATTGGCCATGTAAATAAGAAGTTGGTTTGTAAGAAGATTACCTGTTACAGGAAAAGATCATCCGCAGGCCATGTAATCATCATTGAATGCTCTGAATGCAGCAGTCGCTTTTACATGGTCGCCGAGGGGCTTTTTAGCTCGCCATGTAGTCTTCAGAGGCCTTACATGGCAGCGAGAAAAAAACAGAATCTGCCATGTAATCGGAGGGCGAATCGGCCTCTGTCCACCACCTAACTGCCTCACGCATTGCGTTGGATCAACAACTTATAATAATCCACCGCGCCGGGCAGGCTGACGGTGTCCAGGTACTCGTTCAGGCCGTGCATGCCCTTCATCTGGGCCGGGCCGTAGACCACCGGCGAGAAGCGGATGCAGGCATCGCAGATCTTCTGGAAGTGGCGGGCGTCGGTGCCGCCGGTCATCACATATGGGATCACCGGCAGGCCGGGGAAGGCCTCTTGGATGACGGACTCCACCAGCTGGAAAGCGTCGCTGTGGGCGTCCACCGGCGCGCAGGAGGGATAGGCATCCAGCACCTCCACCTCCAGGTCGAACTTGGCCGCCAGCTTGCGGATGGCCTCGTTGCTCTCCTCCATGTTCTGATGGGGGATGTAGCGCAGGTTCAGGTTCAGGGTGGCTTCCTGCGGGAGGACGTTCAGGCCGTCGGAGCCGGTCTGCATGGTGGGCGCTACGGTGGTCCGAAGCAGGGCCGCCGCCTGGGGCGAGATGCTGGGCATCAGCTTGACCAGCAGGGGCTTGAAGAGCCACAGGTTGCCGAAGAGGAGCCGCATCCAGGAGGGGCCGTAAGGCGCCATATTCTGAAACATTTCCTTCGCCTGACGGTTCATTTTTGAACGCATGGGGTTGTGCTTATCAAGCGCCACGACGAACTTCGACAGCCGCACGATGGGCGAGTTTTTCGGTGGGTAGCTGGAGTGGCCGCCGTTGGATCGGGCGATGATCTTCAGGTTGCCCTGGCCCTTTTCCAGCACGCCCACCATGGCGTAATTGCCCTTGACGCCGGCCATGGGCTCCGTCACGATGGAGCCGCCCTCGTCATTGACGATGTAGGGTTTGACGCCGCGGCGGGTCAGCTCTTCTACCAGTTTCGGGCAGCCGTCACCCGCCACCTCCTCCGTGTTGGCGGAGGCCAGGTAGACGTCCTGCTCCGGGGTCACCCCCTGGGCCAGCAGCTCCTCGATGGCCTGGAAGAAGGCCATGACCGAGCACTTGGTGTCCGCGCTGCCACGCCCCCAGACCCGGCCGTTCTCGATGTCGCCGGAGAAGGGTTCGTGCTCCCACTTGCCTTCGGCCGGCACCACGTCCTGGTGGCCCATCAGGACCAGTGGCTTGTCACTGCGCTTGCCCTTCCAGTAGAACAACAGGCTGCCGTCGATCTCGGTCTTCTCCAGGTGCTGGTGCACCAGGGGAAACAGTTCCTCCAGAAGCTTATGGAAGCCCAGGAACTTCTCCCGCTGGATCTGCCCCTTGTAGGAGACCGTCTCGTAGCGGATCATTTTTGCCAGCTTTTCCGCGTATTCTAGCTCCCGCTTGGGATCCGGCTTCGGGGTCCACTGCGATGTCTTTGCTTTCATTGTACGCCGCCTTTCTTCTGCCGGCGGAACAGCAGGAAGGCCAGACCGATGGCCAGCGCTCCGCTCGGGATCACCATCATGCTCGTGGAGCCGATCAGGCCGGGCACGAGGATGAAGAGCAATGTCATGAAGGCCAGGGTGACCAGGGCCACCGGCCGGTTCATACGGTAATATTTGCAGGCCATGGCGCCGAACAGCGCCGGCACCACGTTCTCAAAGGCCGGCTGCAAGGTCGGCGACTGCAGTACCGGCTGCAGCGGGATCATCAGGATGACACCAGCCGCCAGCACCAGGATGGTCACCAACGAGGACGTGGCGATGGACAGCGTCGCGATGATCTCGTTCTCCGGGGTGCCGCTCTTCACGCCCACGATGTCCCGCGCGTTGATCGCGCAGGGGATCTTCATGTTGATCAGGTTTCCGGTGATGAAGGCCAGGTAGCTGCCGCCCGCGCCCAGCATGGGCACGTAGATCAAGTACTCCACGATGCCGCTGATCAGGTAGACCAGGCCGACGCCGAGGAAAGCCTTCATGGCGGCCGGCAGGTTGGGCATGGCCCCCAGGTACCCGCCGATGACAAAGGGCGCCGCCAACAACAGAATGAGCACGGCCGTGGTAAAGATCCGGCCCAGACGGTGCGTAGAGGCTAAGTATTTTTCGTAGTCGTTCATTTTTTGCACCTCACATTAGCTGGCCCAGGAAGACGGCGCAGGTCATGGCGATCAGCATGCTGCCCGCCACGGAGAAGCTGTCGATCCAGTCCGCATGCTTTTTCTCTTTGAACAGCAGGCACAGGTACATGACCACCGCCGAGATGGCCGCGACGGCCAGCGGCAGCCAGTTGCCCTCCGCCTTGATCGTGCCGATGTAGCTGCCGATGTACGCGGAGACCAGGCCGATGAACATGGCCGTCATGGCCACGTCGCCAAAGCCGGACAGGTCCAGCTTTTTCTTCTTGGCATCCTTCTTCGGCGCCGGCGCAGAGTTCAGCCTGCGGGTGTAGGCCTTGCCATGGAAGATGACCAGGACCATGCCCCACATGATGCAGAAACTCATCAACAACGCGATGGTCACAAAGGCCTCCGGCGTCATGCCCGCGATGGACAGGCCCCCGACGCCCACCGCTTCCGCGGCGGCCTCCGCCACCTGGGTCTCATAATGCAGCGCACCGATAACACTCAAACGCAGCCACGGCCACGGCGTGCCCAGACTGCCTGACAGCGCGATGACACCCAAAAGGATGCCCACACTCGGCAGCACCGCAAACGTCGCACTGGCCGTGATCACCCGCTTCATCTTGCCCACATCGATGCCCAACGCCTTGCCGGCCTTGTACGCCCGCACCGCAAACACCAGGCAGATCACCGCGACGAACACGATGATGCCGCCACACACCAGGTACAGGAACGGGCTGTTCAACTGTGATAACAGGTTCATATACAAGTCACCCTCCCTTCTGGTTCTAACAATAGCGAGAATGCAGAGAGTTGTCAACGGGTTTCTGCGGATCCCAAGAGCGAAAATCTATCGGATTGAAAAGTCGAAATCTATCGGATTGAAAATTCAAAATCTATCGGATTGAAAAGTCGAAATCTATCGGATTGAGATTGCAAAATCTGTCGGGTTGTGGTACTATAGCAGCAAGAGAGGTGAAGTAGATGAGTCAGACCATCAATACGAAAAATTACCTACCCCGCGTGATCGACAGTTCTGTTGAACGGTATCTTTCTACATTTGGCGCTATCTGCATCGAAGGGCCCAAATGGTGTGGGAAGACCTGGACCTCGTCCTTCCATAGTGCCAGCGCGATCATGATCGGCGATCCGGCCAATAACTTTCAAAACCGTGTTCTGACGGAGATGGCGCCTGCTACGGTGCTGCAGGGAGAAACCCCACGCCTGATCGATGAATGGCAGGAAGTCCCCGCACTTTGGGATGCTGTGCGCTACACCGTGGACCAACGAGGCGAGAAAGGCCAGTTCATTCTGACCGGCTCCTCGACGCCACAGCGCAAAGGGATCCTGCACAGCGGTGCCGGGCGCATCGGCAAACTTCGCATGCGGCCCATGTCGCTCTGGGAATCCGGGGATTCCAGCGGTTCAGTCAGCCTACAGGAGCTTTGCAACGGCAAAATCACGCCCCAAGTCACCGGCGAGGTCGACCTGCATACGCTCGCCCGGTTGATCGTGCGCGGCGGATGGCCAGGGAACCTCACGGTTCCAGAAGCAGACATGTCCCTGCTGCCGGCTGCATATCTGACCGCCGTGATCGATGACGATGTCAGCCGCATCGACGGCATCAAACGGGACAGCCGGAAGATCCGTCTGTTGCTTAGATCTCTGGCCCGCAACGAAAGCACGACGGCAACAAACCGCGCGTTGAAAAACGATATCAAAGAAATTGACGATGAAGATATCGATGTAGAAACTGTAGCCGTCTATCTGGACGTCCTTTCCCGAATGTTCTTGACGGACAACCAGCGGCCTTACGCTACTAGATTGCGCTCCTCAGTACGCGTGAAGCAGGCAGAAAAGCGTCATTTCTGCGACCCATCCTTGGCCTGCGTGCTGCTCGGCGCGACACCCGAGCGCCTGATCGGCGATCTGGAAACCTTCGGTTTCTTGTTCGAGGCCCTGTGCGAACGCGACCTGAAGATCTATGCAGAATCCTTCGGTGCCCAAGTGTTCCACTACCAGGATTATGCCGGCAACGAAATGGATGCCGTCATCGAGTTATCGGATGGCAATTGGTGTGGTATCGAGATCAAACTTGGCGCTAACAAGATCGACGAAGCGGCCACAAACCTGCTGCGCATCCGGAAAGAGATCGAAAAGGACGGCGGGAAATCGCCGGCTATGTTGTGTGTCATCTGCGGCATGTCCAACGCCGCTTACCAACGTCCGGACGGGGTGTTTGTGGTCCCGCTCACGGCGCTCGGGGTATAAATAAACCAGAGGTGTATCTTCTCTATGATCAAAAAACTTTTCAACCAAATGCTTCTGACGCAGGTCCTGTCCACCATGACGGTGACCTTGTGCATGCTGATCGACAGTATCATGATCGGCCGCTTCCTGGGCGTCGATTCCATGAGCGCCTACGGCTTTTCCACGCCGTTGCTGCTGGTCTTCGCCGCCCTCGGCGCGATGATCTCCGCCGGCATCCAGGTGGTCTGCGGCAAGACCGTGGGCCGGGGCGACCGCGAGGGGACCGACTCCTGCTTCAGCGTCTCCGTCTTCCTGATCGTGGTGATCGCCGTGGTCGGCATGGCGCTGATCCTGATCTTCCTGCGGCCGTTGACGACGCTGCTCGGCGCGGGCAAGCCAGGCGCTGACAACCCGGTCTTCGATCTGACGAAGGACTACATCATCGGTTTCATTCTGGGCGCGCCGGCGTTCCTGGCCGCGCAGATCATGGTGCCCTACCTGCAGCTGGGCGGCTGCCGGACCCGGCTGGTGGTCGCGGTGTTGGCCATGACCATCACCGACGTGGTGCTGGATCTGCTGAACGTGCTGGTCTTCCACGGCGGGACGCTGGGCATGGGCCTGGCCTCCTCCATCAGTTATTACGTGGCCTTCTTCATCGGCATCGGATACTTCCTGCGCAAGGACTGCCTGTTCCACTTCCGCCGCGGCCTGCTGCAGAAAGAGATGGGCCTGCAAATGCTGGGGAGCGGCATGCCGAGCATCATCAATCAGGTCAGCACCGTGTTACTGGTCTTCCTCTTAAATCACATTCTGATGGGGCTCGCCGGCTCCACGGGCGTCGCCGCCTATTCCGTCCTGACAACGGTCAGCAACATCTGCTTCTGCGTGGGCGCCGGCATTGGCGCCGTGGCCCTGACCCTTTCTGCCCTCTTCTACGCGGACCAGGACCGCACCTCCCTGCACGAGGTGATCCGTGTCATGACACGCAATTGTCTGTTGCTTTGCCTGCCACTGACGGTCCTCGTGCTGGTGGCGGCACGGCCGCTGGTCACCCTGTTCCTGGGCAGCAATGTGGACGCGAAAGAACTGGCCGTCAGCGGCGTACGCCTCTTCTCCTTGACACTGCTGGTCTCCACCCTCAACACCTCTCTTAAAAACTACTATCTAGGGACCGGCCGCGTCCGTCTTTCCGAGCTGATCTCCGGGCTGCAGAACTTCTGCATGCCCGCCCTCTTCGCCCTGCTGCTCAGCCGGCTCTTCGGCATCAACGGCGTCTGGCTGTGTTTTGTGTTCGGAGAAACCGTCACCCTGCTGCTCATCTCTCTGATGGTCTGGCGCCGCAAGAAGCGTGTGACCATCTCGACCGAGGCCTACAGCCTGCTGGATGATGACTTCGGCGCCGCGCCGGACAAGATCTTCGAGCGGGTCGTGGAGACCGAGGCCGACTGCGTGGACATCTCCCGCGCCGTGTGCGATTTCTGCGAGGCGCGCGGCCTGGATGACCGCACTTCGACCCTCGTCGGCCTGTGCATCGAGGAGATGACCCTGAACATCGTCACCCACGGCTTCACCAAGGACAACCGCGCCCACAACGTGGACGTGCGCCTGGTCCTCGGCGACGACGCGAACGTCATCCGCATCCGCGACAACTGCCGCCACTTCGACCCCACCAACTACCTGGAGCTGCACCAGACCCTCGACCCCATTGCCCACATCGGCATCCGTATGGTCATGGCCATGGTGCGCGAGGCCACGTACGTGAACCCGCTGGGGCTGAATAACCTGACGCTGGTGTTGTAAATGTTGGGTCCATGCATTGCGCATGGGCCTTATTTTTTATGATTCGCCCCGCCACGAAGGGCGAATTACGGTCTAAATTGATAATGAGCTGTTGCAGACAGTAACGCAAAAAGGCAATTACCGTCTAGATTTACATGGTGCTCTTCTAGACAGTAACTCCACCGACCGAATTACCTTGAAAATCGATGACGTGCCGCTGTAGACAGTAACGCAAAAAGGCGATTACGGTCTAGATTTGCGTGGTGCTATTCTAGACAGTAATTCGACTGGACGAATTACGGTGCAGATCGACGATGCATTATTACAGACAGTAATGGGCCAAAATGATTACTGTCTAGATTAACTAGTCACTCTTACATACCGTAATCCGCCAAAATAATTACTGTCTGGATTGATATCATGCCGTTATAGAAGGTAATCGGCCAAAATGATTACTGTCCAAATTGATCAGCCACTCTTCTAGACGGTAATCGCCCCCCTCCAGCGCCCAAAACACCACAAAAAACTCCCCCAGCCGCCCGGCTGGGGGAGTTTGTTTACTGTTTAGCCTCTGTGTTTTCTTTCGCTCAGGATGGATTTGCCGTCCTGCAGTTTTCTGGCGGCGCGGTCCAGGTTCTTCTCAAGAGCGTTGGCCTCTTTCTTGACCTTCTCTTTGACTTCTTCCTTGCTCAGGTTCGGGATCGCGATGCCTTCCGGTTTCATTTTCTTGAAATTGTCGCTCACGGTGGGTTTCCTCCTTTAAATTTTCTTCCGAAGTTTGGTTGCATTATAGCACATGTGTGGATCGATTGCTATCTTTTTTTATTTATTCTGCGACGAAGTCGAACACTTCGCTGACGGTCGCGTTGCCTTCCAAGTCCTCGTAGATGATCACGATGCCGAAGTGGCTCTCTGCGTTCGGGACCACCGGGGTGATCTCGCAGAGCAGGCAGTAGTTGGTGCCGCTGACGACCTGGGTGCCCAGGCAGGTGATCTGCTTGAAGGAAGCGCCGGTCCAGTTCTCCATGGCCTTGTCCAGGGCCGCGGTGGAAGCTTCGGTCACGCCCAGTTCCTCGGTCCAGCCGCCCAGCGGGCCGCCGCCGATGGCTTCTGCTTCACTGTTCTGGATCTCGGTGATCTTCACGTTGCCTTCCAGATCTTCATAGATGGTGACGATGGCGTAGGTCTCGACGGCTTCCGGGGTGACCGGGGCGATCTTGCAGAGGATCCGGTGGTTGGTGCCGTTGACGATCTGGCGTCCGATGTAGGCGACCGGGGTGTAGTTCGCGCCGACCATGTTGGCCGTGGCCTGCTCTACCATCTCGCGGATCTCATCCGTGATCTCCATGGACTGGGTGCTGTCCCATCCGCCGTCAACTTCTTCTTTTTCGGTTTCCGTGGTTGCTTCCTTCTTCGTTTCCTGAGGCGTGGTGGTCTTCGCCGCGCAGGCGGTCATGGCCAGAAGCATTACGATTGCCAGTACGATAGCTGCGAAGATCTTCATTGTCTTTTTCATGATTGTATGTCCTTTCTTGTGGTTGCTTATGTTTGGCGGGCTTTTTCCCCGAGGGGTTTTATCCCCTTGCACCCTATAAACAACTCAGCCAGAAAGAATGTTGCACGCAATTCAAATTTTTTTAAAAAGTTTTTTGCGGCCGGTCAGAAGCAATGCCAGCAGCCCGCCGAAGACCGCGATCCCCGTGGCCACATAGAAGTTCGCGATGTAGCCCTGCACCACGCCGCTGGTCCGCTCGATCACGAAACCACCGATCACCGGACCCAGGAACATGCCCAGCCCGTAGATCGCCTGGTAGATACCCATGGCCGCGCCGCGCTTCTCGTTCGGCACGGTCTCGATGGCGTCCGCCATGGTCAGCGGCATGATCAAACCGACGCCGGAGCCCATCAGGATCTGCACGGCGATCAAGCCGGCGAGGGACCGGGTCTGGGGGTACAGCAGGCAGGCGCCAGCCATGGCACAGAAGCCCAGCACCAGCACCGGTTTGCGGCCCAGTTTCGATGCAAGGACCGTTCCGGAGAAGTGTGAAAGGATGGTACATGGCAGCAGATAGGCCACGGACAGGTAGCCCAACTGCCCCGTGGTGACGCCGATCACGTCCCGAGCCCAGTTCTGCACGAAGCCCTGGACCGTCGCCCAGACCACCAGCTGGTAGATCGTGGCGAGGGCCGTGCCGGAGAGCACCTGCCGGTTGCGGGCCACCTCCAGGAAGCCACGCAGCGTCATCGGTTCGCCCTCGGGCGGCTGCTCCTGCACCTGTGCCATGACGATCAGTCCAATGACACCTGCGGCCAGGGCCAGCACGAAGGCCCAGACTTCACCCACGCTGCCGGCCAGCTGCGCGCCTAAGAGCATGGCGACCACCTGCGACCCGAACTGGGGCACGATGATCCGGCTCATGGCCTTCACCACCTGGTCGCCCTGGTAGCTGGAGGCGTACAAAACCGAGAAGTTGACCCAGGTCGCCGCCATCATGCCGGACATGCCGCGGAAGATCAGAACCGCGTAGGCCAGGCCATGGGGCACGTTCTCCCGCCCCGCGATCAGGGCCACAAGGGTCAGGCCGCAGGCCGAAACGATGGACAGGCCGAAGCCGATCATCACGAACATTTTGCGCTTCTTCAGCATGTCCGACACGATGCCCAACGGTATCCGCAGGATCATCTGGGTGAGGCCGTAGCTGCCGACGATCATACCCGCCAGGGTCTTCGCCGCACCGAGCGTGTTCGTCACGTAGGTGGTGAGGAACGATGGGTAGGTGTAGTTGGAGAACCAGAACAGGAAGACGGCGGATAAAAGGAAGATTTCGTTTCTTTTGGAAGTATTCATCTGTACAACAACTGCTTCGACTCGTCCGTATACTGCATCAGCTCGATCCGGTTGCCGTCCGGATCGTGGATCCACATCTGGTAGGAATTGTCCAGGCCGCGGCGGATCTCCGAGTCAATAGCCACGTCGTGCTTCTGCAGATACTTACGCCAGGCCTCCAGGTCATCCACGATGAGGCTCATGTGCACGTAGCCGATGTCATCATAGTTGGGGCCGCCGCTCTCCATGTTCGTCGAAGGCGTGGGCACGAACAGTTCCAGGAAGGAGCCGTCGCCGATGCGGATGTACTGGATGAACAGTTCCCCTGCGAGGGAGACCAGCGGGCTGTCCGGTGCGATGTCTGCCATATTCTCCGGCAGGTAGGTGGAAAAGGCTTTTTCCAGGCCCAGGATGTCGCAGTAAAAGTGCAATGCCCGCTCCATGTCCGACACGTTGAAGGCCAGATGGCCGAATTCTTTGATGCGCATATTTCTCTCCTTAGATCCCCGCACGCAGATTTTTGACAGTCTTATGTTCCAGCGTCACATCGCTGAACAGGCGCAGTCCACCCTCGCCGGCCGGGCTCTGGGCCTCCAGACCGACCTTCACGCTCTCGCCCACGGGCAGGTGGAAGAGGCGCACCATGTTAAAGGTCTCGCCATCCAGTGCATACAGGACGCAGAACACGTCACCCACGCGGCAGATCTTCAGCCAGATCTCCTCCTGCTCGATGTTGCAGCCGTTGGCATCGTCCGAGATCTGGTTCGTGACGACGCAGACCACGGCGTTGGTGCCGAAATCGGACTTTTCGAAAGCGGCCTTGGTCCAGACATACTCGTCCTGGATCACCATCAGGGCGCAGGCATCATAGGTGTAACGGTGGTTGGGCCGCACTTTGGCTGTGAAGACAAAGTCGCCGGCCACTTCGGTGTAATAGAACGGCGCGTTGGCCACCGGTGCGGAGAGCTTGCCCTCCTTCGGGATCGGGTCGTTGAACCAGTCCGTCCGGGGCGGGGCCACGATGGCGATATCGCCGTCCGCCGTGATGATCGGGCTTTCATTGAGCCATTTCCAATTCGTGAGATCCATAAAATGTACCTCCTGCAGTCGTTGATGTTAAAGCCATTATATCATAATGAGTACACTTTACAATGTACAAACAAAAAGACCTGCCGTCTTTTTCAACAGCAGGTCCGATCTATGTGAACCCCGTTTTCTTTATGCGGCGTAGAAGTCGAAGACTTCGGTGATCTGTGCGTTGCCTTCCAGGTCTGCATAGACCGTGACGATGGCGAAGTGGCTTTCGGCGTTGGGCACAACCGGCGTGATCTCGCAATGCAGGCAGTGGTTGGCGGTTTACGTTCTGGTGATGAGAAGGTTGCTTTTGGAAGGTAGTAGATTGGGGCTGATTACATTCTGTCGGCGCGTGGACATTGTGCAGAAGGTAGTTTTGGAAGGGCATTACGTTCTGCGGAGGCGGGCCGCCTCGCTGGAAGGTAGTGGCTTGCGGGTGATTACCTTCTGCGAAAGTGTGCATAGTATTTGGAAGGTAGTCGGCTGGGAGCGATTACGGTATGTGAGAGGATGGACTCTTTTTGGAGGGTAATTCGCTTGGGCAGGCTACCTTCTGGGAGAACGGACCGATCGGATAGAAGGTAATCGCCTGGTGAGACTACCTTCTATGGAAGTGTGTATAGTATTTAGAACGTAATCCGCCGCGCGGGACTACCTTCTGTAGGAGGGAGATGGAAAAATAGAAGGTAGTTTTCTGGATCCGGGCCGGCTGATCCCCTGTCCGCATTTCGCGCACAACCGCCAAACTCCACCAACATTTCTTATATTTCCCGCAAACACCTCTTGCAAGTTCTGTTTTTCGTGCTATAATGACATCACAAGTAATAATTTGCAAATACTTTTTGTAAAATTTACACAAAAGGAGGAGTATCATGATCAGGAAAGTAGAATCTCCGCTGGCCCCGGCTGCCATTGGCCCGTATTCGCAGGCAACCGCGGCAGGCAGCACAGTGTACGTCTCTGGACAACTGCCGATCGATGTAAAGACCGGTGCGTTCCCCAGCGATGACATCCAGGCGCAGACCCGGCAGTCGCTGGAGAACATCAAGGCCATTCTGGCGGCCGAGGGGCTGACCATGGCGGATGTGTGCAAGACCACAGTCCTGCTGCAGGACATCGCTGATTTCGCGGCCATGAACGAGGTCTATGCGGAGTACTTTACGGAGCCCTATCCCGCGCGGGCGGCGTTTCAGGTAGCCGCACTGCCGAAGGGCGCAAAAGTCGAGATCGAAGCCGTCGCTTCGAAATAAAACGTATCTAGAAGGTGAAATTTATGAAGGAATGTTTTAAAGCAGTAAGTCTGAATCACGAAGAGGGACAGGCATTATATGACGTCAAGCGTTTCGGTCTGGAAAACGCAAAGAAAGTCAACGCTTTTCACAGATCCTTCCCCGAATACTCGGTCACACCTCTCGCGAACCTGAACCATTTCGCCGAGCAGGTCGGTCTGAAATCCATCCATGTCAAGGACGAAAGCTACCGCTTCAACCTGAACGCTTTCAAGGTCCTGGGCGGCTCCTACGCGATCGGCAATTATATCGCCAAAAAGCTGGGCATGGATATCTCCGAGCTTCCGTACGAGAAGATGACGTCTAAGGAAATCAAAGAGAAACTGGGCGAGGTCACCTTTGTCACGGCGACCGACGGCAACCACGGCCGCGGCGTCGCCTGGACGGCCAACCGCCTGGGGCAGAAATCCGTCGTCTACATGCCGAAGGGGTCTGCCAAGGAGCGTCTGGACAACATCAAGGCCCTGGGCTCCGATGCCAGCATCACCGATTTGAACTATGACGATGCCGTCCGTCTGGCCAATGAAGGCGCGGAAAAGTACGGCTGGGTCATGGTCCAGGATACCGCCTGGGAAGGCTATGAGGACATCCCCGGCTGGATCATGGAAGGCTACACCACCATGGCCTATGAGGCTGTGCAGCAGCTGGGCGAGGAAAAGCCTACCCACGTTTTCCTGCAGGCCGGTGTCGGCGCCATGTCCGGTGGCGTGACAGGATTCCTGGCAGATTATTACGGTGACAAGGACCGCCCGATCATCACCATCGTCGAGCCGAACAAGGCGGACTGCATCTATCGTACGGCTGAGGCCAATGACGGCAAGCTGCATTTCGTCACAGGTGACATGGATTCCATCATGGCCGGCCTTTGCTGCGGCGAGCCCTGCACCATCGGTTGGAATGTGCTGAAAGACCATGCGGATCATTTCGTTTCGATCCCGGATTATTGCGCCGCGAAGGGTATGCGCATCCTGGGCAACCCGCTGCCGGGCGACGACAAGGTCATCTCCGGCGAGTCCGGTGCCGCCACCTTCGGTTTCGTGGCAGAA
>CADBPG010000224.1 GCA_902796435.1 uncultured Eubacteriales bacterium
AACTGTGCTCTTCGGATTCATGGCCAACGGATACTGCTCTCTGAGAGAACTGGAAGATAACTGCAAAGTCAACCTTCGGTTCATGTATCTGATGGATCGGGAAACACCGAGTTATCGGACATTTGGATACTTCATCAACGAAATTCTGAATGACTCCATCGAAGAGATCTTTTCCGACATCAATCACAAGATCTTCGAGGAAGAGAAGATATGGGCACTTGCCAAAAGAATGGTGGCCGCCAGGACGATACTGCCGGCCTGCTGCAGCCATTGCTTTTCTGATCAGACGAGCCGCTTCTTGACTTGAATTAATACGCGCTATAAAATAATGAAAGGAAAAAACAGGGAAAAGAAGTTACTACAATACAACAGGGCTTACCGTTAAGAAATAGAAGGGAAGAGGACCATCATGAAATATCCGACCCATCCAGAAGCATACGCACATGTCCACACCGCAGTTTCCGAAGTTTTGATCGACGACGCGCCGGCATTGCGTGTCGTAAAGGCAGACAAGCTGATGCAGTTTGATGAAAACACGTTGGTCAAACTGAAGAATTGTGATTTTCACAACGGGATCATCAAGGTCAAAATGCTGAGCCGGCTGCTGCCGGACGCGCCGGACTTTGCCAGAGGGTTCATCGGCATCGTTTTCCGGGTCAATGAACAGAACAGCGAGTTTGAATCCTTTTACATCCGGCCGACCAATGCGATGACGGAGGATCCGGTCCGGAAGGCGCACGGCTGCCAGTACTTTTCCTATCCGGGATATACTTTTGCCTACTTCCGGGAGTTCGGTATCACCGGATATGAGGCGCCGATCCGGTACGGGCTGGATGAATGGGTCGAACTGAAAGCGGTGATCCAGGACGACCATGCGGAATTCTATCTGAACGAAGAAGCGGAGCCGGTCCTGTCGGTAGAGGGGCTGAAGCATGGAAAGGATGCCCATGGATCCGTCGGCTTCTTCTCGGAGATCGGGACGGAAGCGTTTTTCAAGGATCTGGAGGTCGAACAGTATCCAGAGGCATAAAAAGCAACCCTTACAAAAAAAGCGAGCGTACCTGTATGCTCGCTATTTTGAGTACTTCGCTATGCGTTGGATACAAGTATGAAAAAACTCGATTCTGATCCATTTCGTGGATCAAAACGCAGTTTTTTAATAATAGTATCCACTGCCCATGCGCAGAATCAAAAACATCACTCTTGATACAAAACAAAGGGACCATGAAATAATGCACTCGTTATTTCACAGTCCCTCTTTTGATGATAGTAGGCTTCAATCATGTGCGGACAGATGCTTCCGGATCCGGATGAACAGGAATACGCCTGCCGCGATATACCCGATGATATTTTTCTGCTCGACGGCAGGATCGTAGGTGAGGATCGTTTCGTTCGTGTTAAGACGGATAAAAGTATATCCAAAGGCCGCGATCAGAAAGAGTTCCAGAAGGAAGAATTTCCCGGAAAACTTGGTTTTGCGGCGGATCAGGTGCCAGAGGTATTTGAACAGCGAAATCAGCACACCCAGGGCGGTGATCAGGCAGAGCAGGCCTAAGTTCTGGTAAAAGGCCCCCGCCCTGAGAACGAACTCATCCTCAAAATAGGAGATCTCCAACCCGACTTTTGTGGGCAGCCAACTATACAGGGCAGCCAGGTAGACCAGGAGCAGCAGACAGAGCACCAGTTCCCGGATCCAGCGGCTCTTCTTCTCCAGAAAGAGGCGGGTACAGTCATTGAACAGCCAGAAATAGATGGCTTCTATGATCACAAAGGAAAAGAGGAAGATAAACTCTACCATACGTGTGACTCCTACACATGCAGTTTGTCATACCGGTTCCAGAAAGGCATGAGTTTTTCCCAGACAAGGTTGCAGCCGCCGGGCACGGAGGACTCCAGGTTGACCGGCAGGACCGGGTCATGCAGGGACATGCGCACCAGGACCCATCCGTGGGCGCCGTCCAGATCAAAGGAGATGCGGACGCCCTCGTAGTTCGGCGTCACGATCTGGAAGGAAGGTTCCGCGGCGCAGAACTGCTGGAAATCCGCGAGAACCTGCTGGCCGTAAGATGCAAAGTCCTCTGTCTGGATGGAGAAGCGCACTTCCCGGGCTTCCGCCGGCTGTTTCAGGTTCTGGATCAGGTCTTCCAGATTGCGGCCTTCCGCCCGCAGCCGGGCCATCCGGCAGATGATCTTCACGGCGATGTAGGCACCGTCATCGGAGAAATGGTTCTCCTTGAAGGCACCGTGGCCGGAGGTCTCGATGGCCAGTTCGCAACGTTTGCCTTCCGCGTTCAGCTGGACGCCCCGGTCGATGACATTCTTGTAGCCGCGGCGGTAGCGCAGGTGGTGCAGGTGCAGATCGTTTTCCAGAAAATCAGCTAGCTCGTCTGAAGTTACGGAATCAGTGACGATCCAGCTGTCCGGCGCCTCTTCCGCGACGATGGCAGAGAGCAGGGCGATGAGGGTGTTGCGGTTGACCTCGGTACCGTCGGCGAAGACCACGGCGCCTCGGTCCCCGTCACAGTCGAAGATGACACCCAGGTCCGCGTGCGCGTTCAGCACCGCCTGGCGGATCGCCTGCATGGCAGCCTCCGCCTCCGGATTGGGGATGTGGTTCGGGAAGGTGCCGTCCGGATCCAGAAACTGGCTGCCGGAAATATCGGCGCCGAGAGCCTCCAGGATCTCTGTGGCGAAGAAGCCGGAGGCTCCGTTGCCGGAGTCCACGACGATGTGCAGGCCCTTAAGGGGGTGCTCATAGTCTTCGGCGGCCACATTTGTGCAGATGATATTGCGCATATAGGCACTGTAGAGGCCCTTAAGGTCGAAGGGTTGCGGTGTTTTGCCATAGTTTTCTGGCCAGGGCAGGGAGTCCCCGTCCAAAGACGCGGTCAGTTCGATGGTATAGTCCAGGATCCGGTCCAGATCCTCGTGGGCGATGGCGCCCTGCTTGGTGAAGAACTTCAGACCGTTGCGGTTGAAGGGCAGGTGGCTGGCGGTGATCATGATGGAACCGTCAAAATCACTTTCCGGCAGGATGACGGACTGGAACATGGCCGGTGTGGTGATCAGGCCGCAGTCAAAGACCTGGGCTTCAGAAAGACCGATGGCGCAGGCCTGCATCAAGGCATCTGCGGTGATGCGGCTGTCATGGCCGAGGCCGATCCGCAAAGCTTCAGCGGGTTTGCCGGTGGTTTCAGAAAGGAAGCGGGCGAACCCCCGGGCGATCCAGGCGGCCAGCTCCGGTGTCAATGTCTGGGCTTCTTTTTCCGTGGCGATGGCGGCGCCGCGGATATCATTGCCGTTCTGCAGACGGCGGAATCGTTTCTCTGTGGTCATAGGGCAAGACTCCTTACAGAAAATGTTGCTTCCATTATATATGCTTCCTGCGGACCTTGCAAGCTTTAGGGTTTTCTTTTGCAACGCGGTATTGTATAATGCAGATAACCAATAATGAGAGAGGAAGTCATTATGAAGCACGCGTTTTTTGAGGATGTTCATGGAAAATTCGGTTTCGGCTGCATGCGTCTGCCCATGCAGGGCGAGGAAGTGGACCTGGAAGAAACATGTCATATGGTCGATCATTTCCTGGCCAGCGGGCTAAACTATTTTGATACGGCGCACGGATATCTCAGCGGTAAGAGCGAGCTGGCGGTCAAGGCGTGTCTGACCAGCCGTTACCCGCGGGATGCCTACATGCTGGCCGATAAGCTGACCAGTGAATTCTTTGAAAAAGAAGAGGACATCCGTCCACTTTTTGAACAGCAGCTGGAGTGCTGCGGTGTGGACTATTTCGATGTCTACCTGCTGCACGCGGTGGATCAGCAGATCTACCCGCACTACACCAAGTGCAACGCTTTTGAAAAACTTGCGGAGTTGAAAAAAGAAGGCAAGATCCGCTATGCGGGCATGTCCTTCCATGACAACGCGGATTTCCTGGATCAGGTCCTGACCGAGCACCCGGAGATCGACGTGGTGCAGATCCAGTTCAACTATGTGGACTATGAAGATGCCACGGTGCAGAGCCGCAAGGTCTATGAGACTTGCGAGAAGCATGGCAAACCCATCATCGTCATGGAACCGGTCAAGGGCGGCGGCCTGGTCAAACTGCCGGATGAGGCACAGCAGATCATCGACGCGCTCAACGCAAAGACCGGGCACACCTACAGCAACGCGGCCTACGCCCTCCGGTTTGCCGGTGGGTTCCCGCAGATCGCCATGGTGCTTTCTGGTATGGGCAGCCTTGCGCAGATGCAGGATAATGTAAGCGCTATGCACCCGTTGCAGCCTCTGGATGAAGAGGAGCTTGCAGCGGTCCAGCAGGTGACCGAGGTCTTCCGCGGCCTGCACCTGATCCCCTGCACGGCCTGCCATTACTGCACGGATGGATGTCCTATGCAGATCCGCATCCCGGATATGTTCGCGGTCCTCAATTCCAAGAACGTATTCCACGACGGCATCGCCGACTTCTACTACGAAAACAGTCTGACGGTGGAAGGGCACGGCAAGGCTTCGGACTGCATCGGCTGCGGCCATTGCGAGAGTATCTGCCCGCAGCATCTGCCGGTGATCGAGCTGCTGCAGCAGGTCTCCGAGACTTTTGACAAGAAAGACTAAACATACATGGAAATCCAGTTAAGTACTCCGCTGGGGCTTGCATCCCTGGCGAACACCCGCGACCTGGGCGGCATGGCGGCGTTCTTTGTGGAAAAGGCCCTGGGTGTTGCGGACGAGGCTCTGTGGCAGGACTACATGATCACCAACGAGTACCTGGCGGATGAGGTCGAGCAGCTGGCCCGGATCTTTGCCTCCAAAGGCGAAAAGCTGGATCAGGAAGCGGTCAGCTACATGTTCTGCGCCAAGACAGAGTTCCTGGAAGTTGTAGCGCAGTGCATCGAGGAGTCCTACGGCGGTTATGAAGCGTTTTTCCAGGAAGGACTTAAGCTAAGTGCCGAGGATCTGGCCCGTTTGCGGACCTTATATCTGGAATGAACAAGAAAACCTGCATTTGGTTGATAGTTTTTACTATCGACAATGTAGGTTTTTTTATGTATACTATAAAAAATGACCAAAGGAGGAGCCCCCTATGTGGCGTGAAAAAGATTCAAACTACAATTATAAAGTCGTGGAAAACGAAGGCGGCAAGACCCTGACCTATGATCCGTCTTCCGGCGTGCAGCTGCTGGAGGTGGACGGCCTGGCTTTCAAGGACCTGGCCCGGACCGGCACCCTGCTGCCCTACGAGGACTGGCGTCTTTCCGCAGAAGAGCGTGCCGAGGATCTGGCCGGCCGCTTAAGCATCGAAGAGATCGCCGGACTGATGTGCTTTAGTGCCCATCAGGTCATGGTGGACCGGGAGCTGAACGATGAACAGAAAAAGTTCCTGGATCAGCATCTGCGCAGTATCCTGAACTCCGCCGGCATGGTCAACCTGCCGGATGACAAGCAGATCGCCTGGGCCAATTCCCTGCAGGCCTATGTGGAAAGCAAACAGTGGGGCATCCCCTGCTATATCTCCAGCGATCCGCGCAATGGCCATGGTGTGGCCGACTGGCCGGGCAACTTAGGCCTGGCTGCCACCTTCGATCCGGCCCTGGCCAAGGAAGCGGCCAAGTGCATGTCCAAGGAACTGCGTGACCTGGGCGTCACCTGCTTCCTGGCACCGCAGGTGGATATCGCCGCCGACCCGCGCTGGTGGCGTGACAGTGGTACATTTGGTGAAGATCCCGCGTTGAGCCGTGATCTGGTCAAGGCCTTCTGCGATGGTCTGCAGAGCACCTATGGCCCGGACGGCGAGGACCTGGGCTGGGGCAAGGATTCCGTCACGGCCATGGTCAAGCATTGGACCGGTGAGGGCGCCAGTGAAGGCGGACGTGAAGCCCACACCGACGGTGGTAAATATGCGGTATACCCGAACAACAATTTCGAAGCTCTGATGATCCCCTTCGTCGACGGCGCCTTCAAGCTGGAGGGCAAGACCGGCATGGCGAAATCGGTCATGAGCAGTTATACGGCGGCCTGGAGCGATGATGGATCTCTGGGTGAGGTCGTGGGTTCCGGCTTCTCGGATTACAAGATCAACCAGCAGCTGCGTGGCCGCTTTGGCTTCCAGGGCGCTGTCTGCACCGACTGGATGGTCCTGAACGAAGGTCCGCGTAAGTGCGGCTGGGGCGCCAAGATCGAGAATCCGGACGCGACCCCGGGCGAGCGTGCTTTCTACGCCATCATGGCCGGTGTGGACCAGATGGGCGGCTGCTCCAACCCGCAGGTCCTGATCGATGCCTATCACTATGGCTGTGAGAAGGCTGGCAAGGAAGTCATGGACAAGGCCTTCGCCAATTCGGCTAGACGCCTTTTGGTCAGCTATTTCCTGACCGGTCTCTTCGAGGACCCGTATCTGGATGAGGCAGCCTCTCTGGCGGACGTCAACAGTGCCGAAAAACAGGAAGCGGCCCTGAAGGCCCAGGTCAAGAGCATCGTCATGCTGAAGAACGAGAACGGCGCCATCAAGAAGCAGGACAAGCGCCTGAAGGTCTACATCCCGGCGATCTACAATGGTCCCTACTGGAATCTGCCCTTCATGGGCGGGATCACCGAGCATCCGGCCTCTGTATCCTACCCGCTGAACTTGGAGACCGCACAGCAGTTCTTCGATGTGGTCACCGACCAGGTCGATGGTGACCAGATCACCCGTGCTACGGAAGAGGAACTGAAAGGCTGCGACCTGTTCATCATCGGCGCGAAGGAGCCGGAGAACTCCAACCCGCAGGACGGCCGTGACAAGGAAGGCAACTTTATTCCGCTGACCCGTCAGTATGGCCCGTATGTGGCGGACGGCCCGCACGTACGCAAGGTCTCCATCGCTGGCGATATCCTGCCGGACGGCAGCAAGGAGAACCGCAGCTATTTCGGAAGAGAGGCTGCCTGCATCAATGGCGACCAGCTGCCGCAGATCCTGGAGATCTCCGCAACGGCCAAGAAGCTGGGCATCCCGTCCGTAGTCGTCATGCTGATGGGCAAGCCCATGTGCTTCCATGAATTCGAACCCTCGGTCGACGCGATCCTGGTCACCTTCGCACAGGCGCTGGAGCCCGGTGCCGGCGGCGCCGCCACGGCCATCTGCCGGATCATCGCTGGTCAGGACGAGCCTTCCGGCCTGCTGCCGATGCAGATGCCCAAGGACATGGACGATGTGGAACAGCAGTTGGAGGATACTCCGCGCGACATGGCCTGCTACACCGACTCTGTGGGCCACACCTATGATTTCGCCTACGGCCTGAATTACGCCGGCGTCATTCAGGACGCGCGCGTGGAAAAATACAGCGCAGCACCGCTGACCAAGGTACAGTAAAGGAGAGTGCACATGTTTACAGCAAAAGCAGTCATTTTCGATCTGGATGGAGTCATCTGCTTTACCGACAAATATCACTATCTGGCATGGAAAAAGCTGGCGGACCGGCTGGGCATCTACTTTGACGAGCAGATCAACAACCGGCTGCGCGGCGTTTCCCGCATGGCCAGTCTGGAGATCATCCTGGAGCGTTCTGAAAAAGAATATACCCAGGAAGAAAAAGAAGCATTTGCAGAAGAAAAGAACAACGATTACCGTGAATACCTGATGACCATGTCTCCGGCGGACCTGTCTGAAGAAGTCAAGACCACGCTGGACGCGCTGCGGGCCAAAGGGTATCTGCTGGCGATCGGTTCTTCCAGCAAGAACACCAAGCTGATCCTGAGCAAGATCGGCCTGGGCGAGTATTTCGACGCCATCGCTGATGGCAATGATATCACCCATTCCAAGCCGGATCCGGAGGTCTTCCTGTGCGCGGCGGCCAAGCTGGGCGTGCCTGCGGCGGAATGTGCCGTCGTGGAAGATGCGCTGGCCGGCATCCAGGCTGCCAAGGGCGGCGGGATGATCGGTCTGGCCCTGGGCGGTGATGCCGAGAACTGCGGCCTGGAGGACTATGATCTGAAGGGCTTCGGCGATCTGCTGAACATTCTGTAAGCGCGCAAAGGAGAACCACAAATGGAGTTGATTCAGAGTTTTTCTGTAGACCATACAAGGATCGTACCCGGCATCTTCACAAGCCGGGTCGATCATCTGGGTGATCAGACGGTCACTACCTACGATGTCCGGCTGAAACGGCCGAACCGGGAGCCGGTGGTGGACATCGCGGCCATGCATTCCATGGAGCATCTGATCGCCACCTTCCTGCGCAATGAGCCGGACTGGAAGGACGAGGTCATCTATTGGGGACCGATGGGGTGCCTGACCGGTTTCTATCTCATCCTTAAAGGCAATCGTGCACCGCAGGAGATCTATGACCTCTTGCTGCGGGCTTTCCGGTCTGTCGAGGACGCAAAAGAAGTGCCCGGCACCGCGCCAGAGCAATGCGGATACTGCCTGATGCACAATCTGGGGATGGCGCAGTGGTTCGCGAAGGAATTCGCCGACTATCTGGAAGCCAACAAGGATAACGAAGCCATCTTCATCTATCCGCAGACGGAGCGCCTGGTGACCGACGACGGCCAGAATTTCTTCGATTCGTAAGGGAGGCCGTACCGTGTTATTTGAGAAAAAAGACACCGTACTGTTCATCGGCGATTCCATCTCGGATTATGACCGGGCCCGCCCCGTGGGCGAGGGCCTGTTCAACGCCTGGGGCCAGAGCTACGTGGCCTGTGCCGGCGCTCTGCTTAGCTGCATGTACCCGGAGCTGGGGCTGCGCATCATCAATATGGGCATCAGCGGCAACCAGGTGCGGGACTTAAAGGACCGCTGGCAGACGGACGTGTTCGATTTAAAGCCTGACTGGGTCAGCGTACTGATCGGCATCAATGATGTGTGGCGCCAGTTCGACAGCCCGCAGATGCCGGAGACCCATGTTTCTCCCGAGGAGTATGAGGCGACCTATGAGGCGCTGATCCAGGAGACGCTACCCCGTGTCAAGGGTATGATCCTGATGACCCCCTATTACATGGAGCCGAATCAGCAGGATCCGATGCGGGCCCGCATGGACCAGTACGGCGCCATCGTCAAAAAGCTGGCGCAGAAATATGACCTGACCCTGGTGGATCTGCAGGCGGGCTGGGACCATTTGTTCCAGTATATGCACTCGACGAACATCGCCTGGGACCGGGTACATCCGAACCAGACCGGCTGCATGTACATCGCCAAGCAGTTTCTGGCCGCGGTCGGGGCAGAGCGTTGCTAAAAACATCATATAAGGGGAGAATCCTATAGTGACAAAACAGCAAAAACTACTTTTGAAAGGCGCCATCCTGACCATGTCCTTCGTGCAGATGTCGACCAACGCCATCGGCCCGTTCCTGGCGGACATCGGTCAGGCCTTTCCGGAGGCGGCAACAGAGAAAGTACAATTTCTGATGACCTTTCCCAGCATCTTCGGCATGATCGCCATGTTCCTTTCGGCGGCGATCTCCCGCAAGACCGGGAAGCGGTGGACAGCGGTCGTGGGCTTGGCCACGGTGGCGGTCGCAGGTATCGGCGCGGTGCTCATGCACTCCAGCCTGAACATCCTGTTCCTTTGGGCAGCGGTCCTTGGCCTAGGCTATGGACTTGTCAGCCCGATCCCGCCGGCCCTGATCGGTGAGTCCTTTGAAGGCCGGGAGGCCAAGGACATGCTGGGCCTGCAGAACAGCGCCGCCAACATCGGCAGCATGCTGATGACCTTTTTCGGCGGTATCCTGGCGGCGGGCGGCTGGTGGTTCGGCTACCTGGTCTACCTGATTGGTCTGCCGGGGCTGGTCCTGTCCTTGATCGGTGTCCGGGAGACGAAGGTTAAGGCGGACCGTACCGCAGCCCAGACTCCGGTCCTGACCCTGATCCGGGACAACTGGAAGATCCTGGTCATTTCCCTGCTGTTCATGCTGCTCTTCAGTTCTGTGCCCTCCAACCTGTCCATGCTGATCGCGGAGCGGTCCCTGGGCAGCTCGCAGGCGGCGGGCATCGTGTCGACCCTGTTCCTTGCGGGCGGCATGATCGCCGGATTCTTCTTCGGCCTCATCAGCGCGAAGATCGGCGCGAAGACCACAGTCCTGGGCGTGCTGGTCCTGGCTTTGAGTGCCTTTGTGGGAGCACTTTCTTACAACCTGATCCTGCTGTCCGTGGCCTGCCTGGTGGGCGGTGCGTCCATCAGCCTGCTGATGCCGCACATCATGCAGACACCGGCAAAGTATCCGGGACAGGGAGCCCTTGTGACGGCACTGATCATGGGCGCCTCCAACCTTGGCGTCTTCTGCGGCCCGGTCCTGACCCGGCTGACCAACGCCATCTTCGGGGCAGATCTGGCGGCCAACCGCTTCTGGATGATCGGGATCTGCTCAGTGATACTGAGCGTGGCTGTGGGAGCCGTGTTCCTGGGGAAGAATGAGTGAAAAAATAGAACCCGTCGAAGAAATTTGACGGGTTTTGTTTGTGTTTACGTTACGTTGTGCATGGGGGTGCGTATAGAAGGTAATGCATCGAAGGCAATTACGTTCTGACAGAGTTGAGGTTGAACATGGAAGGTAAGTCCGGCGAGCAATTACCTTCCATACGAGACATCATATCTGCTGGAGGGTAGTCAGCGGGGCTCGATTACCTTCTATCATGAAAGCACTTAAAGCTAGAACGTAATAAGTTTGGTTCGTATACCTTCTGCCCTGATCAGTATTTTCCACAGAACGTAATGCTCCTGTTTTGGCTACCTTCCATGCAAAATGATACGATTCGTAGAACGTAATGGCCCCATCGCTTACCTTCTGTGCAGAACGATACTGTTCATAGAACGTAATGCTCCTGTTTTGGCTACCTTCCAGGTTGAACAATACTTCCAGAGAACGTAATGCGCGGCCAAAAGGCTTAATTCACACCAACGACCTCATAAAATTTGCGCAGAGTGTGGCCAAGGGCGTGCCAATCACGTAGCCGAACAATGCCATCAGGATGCCCACGGGGACGAGGGACCCGGAATAGGCGCCGGACATGAAAAGCAGCAGGGCCACATACATAAATCCATCTGTGATCAAAGGGTCCACCTCCTTGTATTAAGCACAATCAAATTATATGAAATGTAATTAACTCTTGCAAGACACAGGTTGCCCTGTCCATCTTCTCATGATACAATGATGCAAATGCTGCGGCAGGCTGTCGATCAGACGATGCGGCGCTACCCACGTATCGAACTGCCGGTCTGAGCCGACAGAAAAAATATAAGGAAAGGACACGAGTATGGACAAGAGAACACGCGTACTCAATGCGATGAACAAGCTGCCGGTCGACCATGTACCGGTGGGCATGTGGTATCATTATGATGGCGCCGAGGCCGTGGGTGAAGGCTGCGTGCAAGCGCACCTGAAGTACTACCGTGAGACGGACCTGGACTTCCTGAAGGTCATGAACGATGGCGCTTTTGTCTATCCGATCCCGGAGACTATCAAGACCCCGGAGGACTGGTGGCGCTTAAAGCCGCTGGGGCAGGACCATCCGTACATCAAGGATCAGGTCTGGCGGGCGAAGCGCATCGTGGAGGAGATCGGCCAGGAACGATGCGTGTTCTACAATATCTTCGCACCCTTCACCTGCATCCGGGCGGGCAGCTCGGAGACCATGGTCATGCAGCATCTGAAGGAGAACAAGCCGGCGGTGCTGCACGCGCTGGACATCATCGCCCAGACCCAGGCGCTACTTTGCGAACTGTTGATCCAGGAAGCGGGCTGCGATGGCGTATACTTCTGTGTGCAAGGTGGCGAAAAGGACCGTTTCACCATCGAAGAGTATAAGGAGATCGTGCAGCACAGCGACCTGTATGTGCTGGAGCACGTCAACCGGTATTCGAAGAACAATATCCTGCATTGCTGCGGTTGGGCCGGGGCCAAGAACAACCTGGAACTGTGGAAGGATTATCCTGCCAAGTGTGTCAATTGGGCGGTATATGTGGAAGAACTGCCGATCCCGGAGGGCCGCTTCTTCTTCGGGGACAAGGCCGTGCTGGGCGGTTTCGAGACCCTGCACATGAATCCGGAGCTGACGCAGTACAAGGGCCTTCTGTATTCCGGCACCAAAGAGGAGATCCAGAACTACACGAAGGAACTGATCGGGTTCTGCGGCAAGCGGGG
>CADBPG010000225.1 GCA_902796435.1 uncultured Eubacteriales bacterium
CTCATCCTGTATGTGGCCCTCGTGCTTCTGACCATCAACCTCTTCGATCTTACCCTGACGCTTGCCGGTGTCGCCGGTATCATCCTGTCCATCGGTATGGCGGTCGATGCGAACGTCATCATTTTCTCCCGTATCACGGAAGAACTGCGGTTGGGACGCGGTCTGCGCGTGTCCATCCATTCCGGTTTCCAGAAGGCGCTTTCTGCCATCCTGGATGGTAATATCACCACACTTCTGGTCGCACTTGTTCTATACGCTTTGGGCAGCGGTACGGTCCGCGGCTTCGCGCAGACGCTGGCGATCGGTATCATTCTGTCCATGTTCACGGCATTGGTCGTAACACGTGTATATCTGGCGCAGTTTGTGGCTCTGGGCACGACCAATCCCAAAGCCTATACTTCTCTGAACTTCCTGAAGCGCAGAGAAACAGCGGCCAAAGAGTCCTAAGGGGGTGCAGACTATGCCATTCAAGATCATCGAAAAAACCAAACTCTGGTTTGCTATTCCGGCCTGCATCATCATCATCGGGCTTGTGTTCCTCATTTTCCGCGGCTTCAACCTGGATATCGAGTTTGCCGGCGGTACCATGATGCAGATCAATATCGGTCAGGAATTTGACGCCCGTGAAGACATCGAACCCATCGTCCGGGAGATCACCGGGGATACGAATCCCCAGGTGCAGAAGGTCTCCGGTGCCGGCGGCAGCGATCAGGTCTCCATTAAAGTTAAGGAGATCTCTTCCGAGCAGGCGGTCGAACTGTACGAAGCCATCGCTGAAAAGTATGGCCTCGATACCGAGACCAACGCGAATCTGGTCGAGCAGGGCAGCATCAGCCCCACCATCAGTTCCGAAATGAAGAGTACCGCGCTGACGGCCATCACCGTCGCGGTCATCCTCATGCTGATCTACATCACCATCCGGTTCCGTGACTGGCGTTTCGGTCTGAGCTCCATCATCGCTCTGCTGCATGATGTTCTGATCGTCCTGGCTATGTACGCCATCTTCCGGATCCCGATCAACAATAACTTCATCGCGGCTATGCTGACCATCGTTGGTTACTCCATCAACGATACCATCGTCGTTTTCGACCGTGTCCGTGAGAACCGCAAGTACTATCGCTCTAACCAGCTGAACGAGCTGGCCAACACCAGTATCACACAGTCCATCGGCCGTTCCATCAATACGTCCATCACCACCATCATCATGGTACTGCTGCTGTTCCTTTTGGGCGTACAATCCGTGCGTTGGTTCGCTTTCCCGCTGATGGTCGGTTTCATTGCAGGTACATATTCCTCTATCTGCATCGCTACGCCGTTCTGGGTCCTGCTGTCCAAGAAGGGCAATCAGAATTCCGCGCCTGCAAAGGCAAAGAAGGCCTGAAAGTATTCTGACAAAAAAACAAGGTGTCCTGCAGAGGACACCTTTTCCCATTCTATGAAGAAATCCGGCCGGAGCAGATATCCGGCCAGGGAAAGGAGGCAGAACATGCAGGAAAACTGGGTGCTGAGGCGCAGGTCCTACCAGGAGCTGGCACAGCGTCTGGGGATCCCGGCCGTACTGGCCCATGTGATCCGTAACCGCGTATCCGAGGAAGAGGCTGAAAGTTATCTGGACCGCGAAGGGCCGTTAGAGGACCCCTTCCGCATGCTGGGCATGCAGACTGCCTGCGCGAGGCTGCTCACAGCACAGAAGGATGGGGCCGAGGTCCGCATCGTTGGTGATTACGACGTAGATGGCGTGACAGCCACGTCCATCCTCTATCTGGGGCTTACTACCCTGGGGTTTCAAGCCTCCTACCGGATCCCGGACCGGATGGAGGATGGCTATGGGATCCGCCCTTATATGATCGATGAGGCGATCCGGGATGGCTGTGGTCTGATCCTGACCTGTGACAACGGGATCCGTGAGTTTGAGACCATGTCATACGCAAAGGCCCAGGGCATCGATGTGGTCCTCACGGACCATCATGAGATCACGCAGGATGAGGCGGGCAATGACGTCCTGCCGGAAGCCTTCTGCATCCTGAACCCCCATAGGGCGGATGATTCCTACCCTTGCAAGGATCTGTGCGGCGCGGGCGTGGCCTTCAAACTGGTACAGGCCCTATGCCAATGCATGGGCCGTGCGGTACCTCAGGCTTTGATCGGGTACGCGGCGCTGGGCACGGTCTGTGACGTAGTAAAACTTTCCGGTGAGAACCGCCGCATCGTCTACCAAGGACTTAAGACCTGGAATCAGGATCCGCCGGCGGGCATCGCCGCTTTGATGGACGCGGCCATGCTGAAGTCCCTGTCCGTCTACAGCTTTGGTTTCGTCATCGGTCCCATGATCAATGCGGGCGGCAGGCTAAAGACACAGCAGTCTTTGATCCGCATCCTGCTCACTAAGGACCCGGAGGAAGCCTTCACCCTGGCGCAGGAGCTGAAAGCTCTCAATGAGGAGCGGCAGGCCATGACCATCGCCGGGATCGAGGAAGCGAGGCGGCTGGCGGAAACAGAGTGCAAGGACGATCTCGTCAAGGTACTGTATCTGCAGGACCTGCATGAAAGCATCGCGGGTCTTGTGGCGGGGCGTTTGAAGGAGCAGTTGTACCGGCCCACCATCGTTTTTACCGGGCGTGAACCCATCGCCAAGGGCTCCGGCAGATCCATCGAGGGGTATGACCTGTTCCGCCATCTGCAGGAGCAGGACGCACTTCTGGAGCGCTATGGCGGCCATCCGATGGCGGCGGGTCTGTCGATCCGGCAGGAGAACATCGACGTTTTCCGGGCTGCCCTGAACCAGGCCTGTGATCTGGAAGAGAAGTACTTGAAGCCGACGGTCATCGTGGACGCGCAGCTGCCGATCCCGGATGCCACATTGGAGCTGGCAGGCCTGCTGACCCGGCTGGAACCCTACGGGACCGGCAACGAACGTCCGATCTTTGCCGCGATGCACGTAGAAGTACAGTCCCTCAGGCTGATGGGCAAGAAGCAGAACGTCTGCAGGCTCCGGCTGATGCAGGATGGACGGCCTTGTGAGGCGATCCTTTTCCGGATCGAGGCTTTGCAGGAAATCATCACTGAAAAATATGGCGCGGAGGTCTGGGACCGGCTTCTGGGCGGCGTCCGGACTGAAAAAGGCGTATTTCTGGATCTGCTGTATCATCTGGAGATCAATGAATTCCGCGGTGTGCGGCAGGCACAATGTACCATTTGCAATCTTCGCTGAAACGTGATACTATAACAATATCTGATTACACTGAACAAAGGAGTGGCGCTCTCATGAATTTAGCAGAAACCGTCCGTGCGATTCCGGACACCCCGATTCCCGGTGTTACTTTCCGTGATATAACAACAACGCTGCAGGATCCGGATGCTTTGCACGAAGCCATCCAGCAGATGTGCGAGATCCTGAAGGATGTGGATTTCGACGTGGTCGTGGGTTCTGAATCCCGTGGATTCATCTTCGGTGTGCCCATCGCCTATGCCATGCACAAGGGCTTCGTGCCGGTGCGCAAGCCGGGCAAGCTGCCCTACAAGGTCATTTCCAAGGAGTATTCTCTGGAGTATGGAACCGACAAGCTGGAGATGCACATCGATGCGATCAAACCCGGCCAGAAGGTGGTCATCGTGGATGATCTGATTGCCACAGGCGGCACCTCGAAGGCCATGATCGAGCTGATCGAAGAAGCCGGAGGCGAGGTCGTCGACACGGTATTCTTTATCGAGCTCAGCTCCGAATTCGACTGCAAGGGCGCTCTTGCACCGTATCCGGTCCATTCCGTGCTGCAGTTCTAAGCCATGGAGATCTTGAAAATGCGCCCGGCCATGAAGGAAATGGTCTGGGGCGGAAAACTTTTACAGGAACGATTCGGGAAACAGATCCCTTCCGACACCACCGGGGAAGCCTGGGAGGTGGCGGCACATCCGCATGGTCAAAGCACGGTAGCGGAGGGAGCCCTGGAGGGGACTGAGCTGCAGACACTGGTCGACCAGTATCAGGAAGCACTTGTCGGCACCAAGGTCTATGCGGCCTATGGGAACTATTTCCCCTTGTTGATCAAATTCATCGATGCCAATCAGAACCTGTCTGTACAGGTACATCCCAACGATGCGCAGGCGGTGGAACTGGAAGGCCCCGGCGCCTCCGGCAAGACCGAGATGTGGTACGTGCTGGACGCCAAGCCCGGCGCACGGCTGGTCTATGGCTTCAACCAGGATCTGACGGCGGAGGAACTGAAAAAGGCACTGGAGCAGGGCACCTTGGAATCCTTCCTGAACTGGGTCGATGTACATCCGGGGGATACCTTCTATATCCCGGCAGGCACCTTGCATGCCATCGGCAGCGGGATCCTGATCGCGGAGATCCAGCAGAATTCAGATCTGACCTATCGTGTCTATGACTATAACCGTCTGGGACTGGATGGGAAACCCCGCCAGCTCCACGTGGAGAAGGCGGTCGCCGTCGTTGACCGGAAGGCACCCATCGGCCGGGAGAAGGCCGATATCGACCAGGGCGTCATCAGCCCCTTCTTCGAAACTTATAGACGTACGGTGGATGAAACGTGGACCTTACCGGTCAACCCGGAGCGGTTCGAGATCCTGATCTGCGTCGGCGGAGCGGGCAGTCTTACCTGCGGCACGCAGACCCTGTTGGTCCAGGAGGGTGATTCTTTCCTGATCCCGGCCACAGCGGGCACTGTGGTGGCAGAGGGGCAGATGCAGCTGCTGCAGACCCATGTCAAGTAAGACATCATCAAAACAAAAAAGGCACCAGACTTCATGTCCGGTGCTTTTTCTGTTGTAGAAAAGATTGATTAGATGCCTTTGTTCTGCGGCTTCAGCTGGACCGGTACGTTGTACTTCGCGACACGGTCATCGCAGATGACGCCGGCATAGTTCAGGCCATAAGCGAAATCATATTTGTGGCCCACGGAATCCGTGTAGCATTCCATATCGCGCGGGGTATCTTCCGCCTGACGTTCTACATCGTCCATATCCTTGGGCATCTGCATGGGCAGAAGAGCGGAGGGCTCTACCGTGCCGGCGATGATGGCTGCCAGTGCTTCAGAAGAAGCGGTGCCGCCGCCATACATGGACGGGGAGGAGAAGGTCACGACGATACCATCGACCACAGGCTCGAATTCATGGAAGCACATGGGGCGGCCGGTGAACATGGCGACTACGGAAGAAACACCCAGCTGCTTGGCCTTGTCGGCCATCTCCAGGATCTGGTCGAGCTGCTCTTCGTTGGTGGTCAGCGCCTTGTGACCGAAATAACTGCGGTTTTCCTTTGTGCCGTCCGGCAGTTCATTACCGGCGATGGAGACCTTGCGGACATAGGGACCATCCGCGATATAGGGGCGGTACTGGCGGGTCACAGGGACGAATTCCTGGTTCTCGTTACGGCCATCCTGCGGGAAAGAGTTGCCGGGTTCCTTTGCGGGGATCAGGACCAGATCGATGTCCTTCAGTTCTTCCAGGGTGCAGCGGGTGATGTCCGCCCCGTCGACCTTATCGGTCACCACGTCGAAGTACTTGCGGGCCATTTCCAGGCTGATGGGGTAGGAAGCAGCCGCCTCAGAGGTCACGATACCGCGGACGTGGTCCATTTCCTTATGGGGTGCTTCATACAGAGCCGGGATATAGACCTTCATGCGCTTGTCATGCGGGCGGATGGCACCGTTTTCATTCTTGACCATGACAACGGCCTTGATCTGCGCAGCCAGGGCTTCCGCCTGCTTGTCCTCGGAATTGACATCCGCAAGGGCCGCCTTTTCATCCAGATACGGGTCCTCGAACATGCCGGTCATGAAATAACCCTGCAGGAGGCGTTTGGCGGATTCCGCGAAGGCGGCATCCATTTTCTCCTTGCCGATCTGCTCGCAGCCATAGTAGTAGGCATCGATCAGAATCTGCGGATCAGAGCAGCCGCCCATCTGGTCGACGCCGACCATGATGGCGATGAAAGCGCGCTGTGCGGGGGTGACATCATCATCCTCGATGCCTTTGCCCCAGCCGTTTTTACGGGCATAGTTGTTCAGGACCATCCAGTCGGTACAGACAACGCCGGTGAAACCATAGCGGTCACGCAGCAGGTCCTTCATTTTGTATTTAGAGAAACTGGAGCCGACAGCATCGCCCAAGGAGCCATCCTCCGCATATGCGGCGGTGTAGGAGCTCATGACGGCGGCGCAGGAACCGGTCTTGCCATCCAGCTTGAAGGCGCCGTCTACAAAGGGAATCAGCAGGGCTTCGAAGTTGTTGTTCGGATACACGGCGTATTTGCCGCCTTCCATATGTGCTTCACGACCACCTTCAGAGGCACCCTCACCGGTCCAGTGCTTGGCCATGGCGGTCATGGATTCGCTGCCCCAGCCCAGGTCATTGCCCTCGGCATCATAGGTGCTCTGCAGACCATCGCAGAAAGCGCGAACCATATCGGCGCTCAGAGCCGGATCCTCACCAAAGGTGCCGCTGTTGCGGAACCAACGGGGATCAGAGGAGATGTCGACCTGCGGTGCCAGGAAGCAGGCGATGCCCAGGTCACGCAGCTCACGGGACTGGCATTTGGCGGATTCCCAGGCGATCTTCGGATCGAAGGTAGCGGCCAGGGACAGGTTGCCTGGCCAGTCGGATACACCTGCGCCATTACGTGGGTCAGAAGCGAAGTAGCAGGGGATTCCGAAATCCTTGCCCTCGACGTACCGCTGCATCGCGTTGGCCCAGGGGACCTGGACTTCATCCGGAATGCCGGCCAGACCGCCGGAATTCAGAACGGAACGCAGATGGTGGTCCAGGAAGGCTTTCTGATCCTCATTGACTTCATTGCCCATGTTGAACTGATGGGCAGAGAAGCACATGAGACCCGCCACCTGTTCTACGGACAGACGGCCGGCCAGATCCTCGGCACGTTCTTCGGGAGAAAGGCGCCAGTCCTCATAGGGCAGAAGTTCCCCGGTCTTTGCCAGATCCTTGAAGGCGAAGCCGTCCTTTTCGATCAGTGAAACGCCGGAACGGGGGTCGTAGGAAAGCTTCTTGCCACCCTCATTTTCAACGATGTGAAAACCATACTCAGTTTGTTTTTCACGCCACATAGATGATCCTCCTTTATAGGATTTATACGATAGTGTACTTGCTCTTACTATAAAGCATAACAAGGCTTACGGTCAAGAGAATCCACGCAGAATATCCTGGACAATCAAAAAGCCCGCTGTACAAGCGGGCTTGTATTAAAACTGATCAGTTCAGCCAGTTCGTGATGGCCTCCTTCATCGCGGCAGGCGCTACCACCGTTTTGAAGCGTTCTTCCTTGGTTTCCAGCGCGGCCAGTGCGGCAGGGGCCCTACGTCCCGTGCAGGCTTCCAATGCATGCAGCTGGGCGAAATCATCCGCAGGTACATCTGCACCCAGAGCCTTCAGCACACTTGACGGGAACTTGAAGGGATCCGCCGTGGAGGCGAGGATCGTAGGTGTCTGGTCACCCGTGGCAGCCGCATATTGTTCATAAACATTCCAGCCGACGGCCGTGTGGGTATCCATGAGATAGCCCTGTTCCTGATAGACCTTGCGGATCGTATCGAAGGTCATGGCATCATCGGCAAAGCCTCCGAAGAAGCGCTCGGAAAGTCTGACAAAGGCTTTCGGATCCAGTGTATACTTTCCATCCTTGGACAGAGCGTCCATGTAGCCGCGTACGATGGAAGGATCCCGGTCGGAGAGCAGGTAGAGCAGACGCTCCAGATTGGAAGAGATCAGGATGTCCATGGAGGGAGAAGCGGTGGTGTAGAAGGGACGGCCCGCGTCATAGGTGCCGGTCCGGATCAGATCGGTCAGAACGCGGTTGCTGTTCGAGGCGCACAGGAAACGGTGCACCGGCAGTCCGCAGCAGGATGCCAGGTAGGCCGCCAGGATGTTGCCGAAGTTGCCCGTCGGTACATCGATGTTGACCGGATCGCCCCACTGGATGCGGCCGCTTGCCGCAAGATCGGCATAGGCGGAGAAATAGTAGGCGATCTGCGGGGCCAGACGCCCCCAGTTGATGGAATTGGCGGAGGAGAAGAGGAAGCCCCTTTCCGCCAGCGAATCGCGCAGCTGGGCATCGGAGAAGAGACGCTTGACACCGGTCTGCGCATCGTCGAAATTGCCTTCTACCGCGAATACAGCAACGTTTGCGCCGGCCTGGGTCGTCATCTGCATGCGCTGGATGGCACTGGTCCCGCCATTGGGATAGAAGACGGCGATGCGGGTGCCGGGCACGTCTGCGAAACCGTCCAGCGCCGCTTTGCCCGTATCACCGGAGGTGGCGGTCAGAATCAGGATGGTGCGGTCCTCGCCGGTCTTCTGCACAGCGCCGGTCAGAAGATAGGGCAGCAGCTGCAGGGCAAAGTCCTTGAAGGCGCAGGTGGGCCCATGGTAGAGCTCCAGCACGGAGACCGTGTCGGTCAAAGGCTTCAGCGTGGCATCGAAGGTCGCATAGGCGGCCTGTGTATAGGAAAGCAGTTCCTCGTAAGAATAGTCGGTCAGGAAGCGGGCCAGGATCGTGGCAGCCCGCTGTGCGTAGGACAGGCCTGCAAGGGCACGGATCTCATCCAGAGAAAAAGTGGGCAGTTCCTGCGGCAGGAAAAGGCCGCCGTCCGGAGCCAGTCCCTGCTGGATGGCCTCGGCAGAAGTATAGGTGCGTTCGAACCCGCGGGTACTGATGTATTGCATCATAGATCCTCCGATCTGTATTTGTATGGCGTACTTTTGTATTATAAAGCAAGTCCTCTCGAAATGCAAACGGTCATTGTCTTTTCCCTGTAACTTTGGTATAATTGTCTGCGACATCATACGAAAGGGTTATCTTTATGTTTAAAAAGCTGATAGGCAATAAAGCCTTCTATAAAATGGTCTTCGCGGTAGCGGTGCCCATCATGATCCAGAACGGTATCACCAACTTCGTGGGCCTGCTGGACAACATCATGGTGGGGCAGGTCGGGACCGAGCCCATGTCCGGCGTTTCGATCGTCAACCAGCTGCTGCAGGTCTATTATATCTGTATTTTCGGCGGACTTTCCGGCGCCGGCATCTTTGGCGCCCAGTTCTTCGGATCTGGTGATATGGAAGGTGTCCGCCATTCCTACCGGTTCAAGATCTACGTCTGCATTCTTTTGACTGGCGCCAGCTTCCTGATCTTCGGCTTCCTGGGCGACCAGCTGATCAACCTGTATCTGCACGATACGGGCGATGGGGTCGCCGATGTGGGCCGCGTCCTGGGCTATGGCCGGTCCTACCTCAAGATCATGATGATCGGTCTGCCGCCATTCGCGCTTTCCCAGGCCTATGCGACCACGCTGCGCGAGACGGGGGAGACCAAGCTGCCCATGATCGCGGGCATCACCGCCGTCTTCGTCAACCTGTTCTTCAACTATGTATTCATCTTTGGTAACCTCGGAGCGCCGAAGATGGGTACCGAGGGTGCGGCCGTAGCAACGGTCCTGTCCCGTTACGTGGAGCTGGGCATCATGGTGATCGTGGTGCACCGCCATACGGAGCATTTCTCCTTTGCTCAGTGCCTGTACCGTACGCTGAAGCTGCCGGGCCAGCTGGCCAAGCGGATCTTCGCCATGGGCGCGCCGCTGCAGCTCAACGAGATCCTCTGGTCCATCTCCATGGCGGCCGTCGTACAATGCTATTCCGTGCGTGGTGTCACCACCGTGGCCGCGCTGAATATCTCTTCCACGGTCTCCAATCTCTTCAACGTTGTCTTCTATTCCATGGGCAGCGCTGTCGCCATCATCGTAGGGCAGAAGCTGGGTGCGGGTGATATCGATGATGCCAAAGATACCGATATCAAACTCATCTTTTTCTCCGCCGTATTGTGTGTGGGCATGGGCCTTCTGATGATCCTGTGTGCGCCGTTCATCCCGCGGATCTACAAGACGGCGCCGGAGGTCCGGGCGCTGGCGACCCGTCTGATCATCGTTTCCGCGGCTTGCATGCCCCTGTATTCCACCAACAACGCCTGTTACTTCACAGTACGTTCCGGCGGCAAGACCTGGATCACCTTCGCCTTCGACAGTATGTACCAGTGCCTGATCACCTATCCGCTGGCCCTCATACTTTCCCGGCTTACCAACATGCCCATCGTGCCCATGTTCCTGTGCGTCCAGCTGATCGATATTTTCAAGCTGATCATGGGATTGTATCTGGTGCACAAGGGCACCTGGGCTGAAAACCTGGTGGCTGCGAAATAATCATGAATCCACTTGCAATTGCAGGAAAATCATGCTATTATTATTATAATTTTGATAAAATGCGGTTAGATTGGCCTCATTTGTCAAGCATTAATCTCAAAGGAGGTGTTTTTCTTGTTACTAAGCGCAGAGTTGTCCAACCTCTTCGTCGTCTGCCTTGGTCTCGGCGTCGTTTTCGTCGGCCTGATCAGCTTGATCATCATCTGTCAGGTCATGGGAACGATCTGCACATCTTTTGTCAGGGTCAAACGTCCTGAGGTACAGACACCCGCCGCGGTTCAGAGAGCACCGGAAGCGCCTAAAGCTCCGGCCATCCAGAATCGTCAGGAATTCGTAGCTGCTGTCGCGGCTGCCATCGCGGAAGATATGGGAACCGATGTTTCCCGCATCCGTATCCACTCCATTAAAAAACTGTGATCCACAGTGCATATCTTAGAAGGGAATTAGACAAATGAAAAAGTATCTTGTCAATGTTAACGGAACTGATTACGAAATCACTTTAGAAGAAGTCAAAGATGGAGCGGATTTCCCGAAGAAGGCACCTCAAACTGCCGCTCCGGCTCCTGCCGCTGCTACCGCTCCGGCCGGTGCTGAAAACGTGACGGCGCCCATGCCCGGCACCATCCTCAGCGTCAATGTATCTGCCGGTCAGTCCGTCCGCAAGGGCGACGTTCTGGTCGTTCTGGAAGCCATGAAGATGGAAAATGAGATCATGGCCAGCCGCGATGGTAAGATCGCGAGCGTTGCTGTCTCCAAGGGTTCTACCGTTGAGACAGGCAGTGTCCTTTGCGTCATCGAGTGATCATTGAAAAACTTTAATCTCTAAGGAGTCGTAAAATATGGAAGCGTTACAAAACTTTCTCCAGCAGACCGGCTTCTCGATGATCGCGCAGGACTACAGAGTCTTGATCATGATCGTGATCGCCTGCTTCCTTTTGTATCTGGCGATCGTGAAAAAGTTCGAGCCTTTGTTGCTGCTGCCCATCGCGTTCGGTATGCTGCTTACAAACCTGCCTGGTGCAGGCATGTATAATTCCGAGGTATTCGCGGAAGGACATGTCCACTGGGAATACTTCGCGGAAGGCAATGTCGGCCTTCTGGACGTCCTGTATCTGGGCGTTAAGCTGGGTATCTATCCCTGCTTGATCTTCATCGGTGTCGGCGCTGGTACGGATTTCGGTCCGCTGATCGCCAACCCCACCACGCTGCTGCTGGGCGCTGCCGCGCAGGCAGGTATCTTCCTGACCTTCATCGGTGCCCGTGCACTGGGCTTCACCGGAGCAGAAGCGGCCTCCATCGGTATCATCGGTGGTGCTGACGGCCCGACCGCCATCTATACCACGACCCGTCTGGCTGCCCATCTTCTGGGCCCCATCGCGGTCGCCGCGTATTCCTACATGGCTCTGGTCCCGGTCATCCAGCCGCCGATCATGAAAGCCCTTACCACCAAGAAAGAGCGTCAGATCAAGATGACCCAGCTGCGTCCGGTCTCCCGTACCGAGAAGATCATCTTCCCGATCGTGGTCACCATCTTCGTTACCCTGCTGGTACCGTCTGCCGGCCCTCTGGTCGGCTGCCTCATGCTGGGCAACCTGATGCGTGAAAGCGGCGTTGTCGAGCGTCTGAGCAAGACCGCGCAGAACGAGCTGATGAATATCGTCGTCATCATGCTGGGTACCTGCGTCGGCGCCACTGCCAAGGCTGATGCGTTCCTGAACATCCGCACCATCGAGATCATGATCATGGGTGTCATCGCTTTCGGAGTCGGTACCGGTTCCGGTGTCCTGCTTGCGAAGCTCATGAACGTATTCCGCAAGCAGAAGATCAATCCGTTGATCGGTTCTGCCGGTGTTTCCGCGGTTCCGATGGCGGCTCGTGTTTCTCAAAAGGTTGGTCAGGCCGAGGATCCGTCCAACTTCCTGCTCATGCACGCCATGGGTCCGAACGTGGCCGGTGTTATCGGTTCCGCTCTGGCGGCCGGTGCTCTGTTGGCTCTGTTCGGCGCATAAGGGAAAGAGAGGAAGAATATTATGGCAAATCCATTACAGATCACAGATACCATCCTGCGTGATGCCCACCAGTCCCAGGCCGCGACCCGTATGCGGATCGAGGACATGGTCCCGGCACTGCCGATCCTGGATGATATCGGATATTGGTCCCTGGAGTGCTGGGGCGGCGCTACCTTCGATGTCTGCATGCGTTTCCTGGATGAAGATCCCTGGGAGCGTCTGCGCACCATCAAGAAGCTGACCCCGAAGACCAAGCTGCAGATGCTGCTGCGCGGTCAGAACCTTTTGGGATACAAGCACTATGCGGATGACGTTGTCGAGAAGTTTGTACAGAAATCCATCGACAATGGTATCGAAGTCGTACGTATCTTCGATGCTCTGAACGATCCCCGCAACATCGAAGCGGCCATGAAGTACGTCAAGTATTATGGCGGTATCTGCGAGGCCTGCTTCTCCTATACCACAAGCCCGGTCCATGATGAGGACTATTTCATCAAGCTGGCCATGCGCCTTGAGAAGATGGGCGCGGACGTCATCGCCATCAAGGATATGGCAGGTCTGCTGCTTCCTTATGACGCTTATTCTCTGGTCAAGAGAATGAAGTCCGTCCTGAACATTCCGATCCATCTGCATACGCATAATACCGCGGGTACCGGTGATATGACCAACCTGATGGCGGCCCAGGCAGGCGTCGATATCGTCGACTGCGCGCTGAGCCCGCTGGCCAATGGTACTTCCCAGCCCAGCACCGAAGCCATGGTCGTCACCCTGCAGGGTACCGATCGTGACACCGGCCTGAACCTGGAGACCTTGAGCAAGGCAGCTGCCCACTTCCGCGGTGTTGCCCAGCGCCTGAAGGATACCGGTGCTCTGGATCCGAAGGTCCTGAACGTAGACCCGAACACGCTGCTGTATCAGGTTCCGGGCGGCATGCTGTCCAACCTGCTGGGTCAGCTGAAGCAGGCGAAGGCGGAAGACAAGTATTACGACGTGTTGGCAGAAGTTCCGCGAGTACGTAAGGACTTTGGTTACCCGCCGCTGGTCACCCCGACCAGCCAGATCGTGGGTACGCAGGCTGTCATGAACATCATCTCCGGACAGCGCTACAAGATGGTCCCGAAGGAATCCAAGGCCCTGCTGCGTGGCGAATATGGTGCACTACCGGGCGAAGTCAACGAAGAAGTCCGCAAGAAGTGCATCGGTGATGAGGAAGTGATCACTTGCCGTCCGGCGGACCTGATCGAGCCGGAACTGGAGAAATATCGTGAAGAGTCGAAGCAGTGGGCTACCTGTGAAGAGGACGTGCTTTCCTACGCACTGTTCCCGCAGGTCGCGACCAAGTTCTTCGAGCGGCGTGCCAAGGGCTTCAAAGACGAAGAGGAAGTCCGCAAGATCTACGTCGACGACGTCTCCATCCAGTAACACAAGAAAAACACCCTATCATACAGAGAATGCCCTTACACTTGTAAGGGCATTCTTTTTGTGCTATGATATCCTGAAAGAACCTGATCGAAGGATGGATTTAAAATGGGTAGATTTGAAACGATCGTAGACCAGATCCGAGACACACAGAACATCGCGTATGAGCAGCTGGCCTATATTTTTGAACATATCGATGCTGAAAAAGAACAGTACCTTTACGCACAAGCCCGGGCGGTCGCGGACCCTGTCTTTCATAAGGCGGTCTATCTGCGCGGCCTGATCGAGTTCACCAATATCTGCAAAAATGACTGCTATTACTGTGGGATCCGCTGCAGCAACCAGAATGCGGAGCGCTACCGGCTCACGGAGGAGCAGATCCTCTCCTGCTGCGACATGGGCGCCCGGCTGGGCTTCAGGACCTTCGTGCTGCAAGGCGGAGAGGACCCGTATTATACTGATGAATTGGTCTGCGATCTGGTGCGAAAGATCAAAGCGCTGCATCCGGACTGTGCGGTGACCTTGTCCATCGGCGAGAAGGAGCGTGCAAGCTACCAGGCCTATTTCGATGCCGGAGCGGACCGGTATCTTTTGCGGCATGAGACTGCCAATGAGGAGCATTACGCCATGCTGCATCCGGCGAACCTGTCCGGTGCACACCGTAAGCAGTGCCTGAGGAACCTGAAAGAGATCGGTTTTCAGGTGGGCTGCGGGATCATGGTGGGTACGCCGCACCAGACACTGTTGCACATCTATGAGGACTTTGTTTTCATGCGGGAACTGCAGCCCCATATGATCGGAATCGGCCCCTTCATCCCTCATAAGGACACCCCGTTCAAAGATGAGCCCATGGGCAGTGTACAGCAGACGCTGTATCTTCTTGCTTTACTGCGTCTGGTCTTCCCCAAGGTCCTGCTGCCGGCAACAACTGCTCTGGGTACGGCAGATCCCATGGGTCGTGAGAAAGGGATCCTGGCCGGAGCAAATGTCATGATGCCGAACCTTTCTCCGGTCGATGTCCGTGAAAAGTATATGCTCTACGATGGCAAGATCTGCACCGGGGACGAAGCGGCGGAATGCCGTCGCTGCATGGAGCTGCGGGTACAGAAGATCGGTTATCATATCGAACTCAGCCGCGGCGATCATCCGGATTTCAAATAAAGGAGCCACAAAAATGAGAATATGGGATAACCTTGATAATACCATGAGACCTAAGGTCCGGTACTGGGTCCCGGCAGCTGCCATGGAAGAGGAAGATCTGCGAGCAGAACTCAGACAGTTGCAGGAACGGGGGTTCGGAGGCGTAGAGATCGTCGTTCTGGGCGGGCTCCCAAAGGATCTTGCATGCTCTGAAGACGGGTGGGGCACGCCGCATTGGGACCATATGGTGGACGTGATCGCCGATGAGACCGAAAAGCTGGGGCTTACTATGGATATCGCCATCGGACCTGGTTGGCCCATTGCATCTCCGGCGATTCAAAGTGCGGATGACCCTGCGGCCATTCATGAGCTCACATTTGGAGAGGTTCCGGCTGTGGACGGCTATGCGGGTCCACTCCCCGAACGCAGGACCGTTCGGGCCGAAGGACATCCGCAGCTGCTCGCAGTGCTGGCATATGAGGAGACGGCAGATCATGTTTTGAAAAAGGAAAGCTATCAGGATCTGACAGCGTTTACTACAGATGACAGTATTTCCTGGACAGCCCCGTATCCGGGCAACTGGAAGATCTTTGCTTTCTACGTACAGCCGGCCGTCCACAAGATCAACGCAGGGCAGACGTATGTCATCGACCATCACAGCGCGGCTGGTGCGCATGCGGTCGAAAGATACTGGGATGAAGTCTTTGCGCAACGGCCGCCATATCCTTCTTTGGAATCTTTCTTCTGTGACTCATTGGAATATGAGGTCAGCCTGGACTGGACTTTGGATTGCCCACAGGAATTTCTGAAACGCCGTGGCTACAGTATCCTGCCGTATCTGCCCGTGATCGGATTGGACCGGGTATTTCCTCAGACAGATCCCCCGGGGTACTGTTTTGAGGACAAGAAGATCTCCGATGCCATCAACCGGGATTACCTGGAAACACTGACCCAGCTGTATTGTGAGCGCCATCTTCGAACTTTGGAAACGATAGCGGAGAAATACGGAAAGACCATACGCTACCAGGTCGCATATAATAAAATGCTGGAAGTGGAGAGAAGCGGTCTGTACGTAGCGATCCCCGAGAATGAGGCCTTGGGCCGGCCTTCGATCGATTATATGAAGACTATGGCCGCGGCAGCACATTTGGGGAGAAAAGATCGGTATTCTTTCGAGTGCGCGGCTGAATTTGGTCACAGCTATGGCCAGAATTATGAGGATCTGTTCTGGTGGATCAAACGGGCAGCAATGGCCGGTATGAACGCACAAGTCCTGCATGGGGCTTCCTATTCTGGCGCATATAGAGGGTGTCTGTCTGAAAATGGACACCAGAAGTATGAGACGTGGCCGGGCTATGAAGGGTTCTGGAAGTTGGTCTCCAACTATTGGAACCGTACATTGTCCATAGAAGATGCCCGCGGATGCCTGGATGCGGTCACAAGAATGAATACCATTTTCCGCCAGCTGGCGAAGGTCGACGTGTTGATCTTCCGGGATGATTATCTGAGCCATGGATTCGGCAGTGAATTCTGTTTATATCAGGATAACGGCTGGTTGGTGAATCGTGGATACAGCTATGAGTTCGCATCAGAGGCATTGCTTGTTCATCCAAACGCGACAGTTCATGATCATGAACTGGATCAGGATGGCACCGGCTACCGCTGTCTGCTGATTCCTGATGCTGCATGGATCTCCGTACGTACGCTGCAGAGAGTTTCTGAGTTGTATCAGCAAGGGCTGCCCGTATTCTGGATCGGTGCCAGGCCGACCGGGAGAAAATACTATGGAGAGTCGGAACTGGAATGGCAGCAAGCGATGGAGCACTGCAGTCAGATTCCGGTGATCGAGGATCTTAATGCCGTACCAGATGCGCTGGAAGCAGCGGGCATCCGACCGCGGGTGCGACTGGACGGACACAAGGATGTGATGACGGCTGTCCGGGATGAAGCGGATGTAAGATATTGCTGCCTGTATGCCTATAATCGTGTCATACTGGATCAGGAACATCCGAATCCGGACGAGATAGCTGTTTCCGCGATGTATCGGCGCGGTACATTGAAACGCAGCTATGAACGTCCTGGCGCAGCCAGTCGGGAAACCATCTTCGTTCAGATGGAAGGTGTCGGACAGGTCAGCCGGTTGGATCCTTTCAGCGGGAAGAGCTTAGCACTGCCATTCGCGGAGAAGAATGGGAGCATGGAAGGCTGGATCGAGATCGAGGAAGATGAAATGGTGTTCCTGGCTATGGAGCAAGGCAAAGCACCACAGAGTATCCGGGAGTACCATCTGCGCCGGGAGTATCCTGTCACGTTCCGTACGATCGCGTTTTCTTCTTTCGAGCCGGATACCCCAGAGGAAACATCATTCCTGCGCAGTCATTTTGAACCCTATGGGGAAGAACTCGCGTTGGAGCGGCCGGTCTCGTGGCCTGCTATGGGCAGGGATCGTTTTGCCGGAAGGGCGTTGTATCAGGCCGATATCGAATTGCTGGAGGTAGATCCGCAAGGCCTGTATATTCTGGAACTGGGTGACGTAGAAGATACATTCCATCTGCGCATCAATGGTCAGAAGGCACCTTTCCCGGACCAGGTGATGAAACATGTGGATCTTACAGGCTTGCTGGTGCAGGGTAAAAACTCTTTAGAGATCGAGGTCACATCAAACCTCTACAACCGACTCTTTACAGAGGAAGCGGTCTCTTCACCCTTCGCCCCGAAACTGCCGATTTTGACACGTTCGTATGGTATACGGGAAACGGAAGAGAAAAAGATCCGACTACTCGAATATGTATCATAAAAAAGCCGTGAGACAGCGATCGTTGCTGTTTCACGGCTTGCTGTTTATAGATCGATGACCTTGACGTCCATAGCGCCAAGTGAGATCTCACCCAGATCCACCGGCGTGTCCGCGCATACCTTAAGGCAGGTCTTCTGCGGTGCGGAGTAGAGGTTCATGACGAAGACGGTGCGATGTCCCTCCGCGTCGGTCCAATAGGTGGTGAAAATATTGCGGTTGCTGCTTTCGACCAGCGGCTTGGCGCCCAACCGTTCTACCAACAGTTCCAGCATCTCTGCCTGGGGGAAGGTGGTGGCCATCCAGGAGAAACCGCACCAGAGGATCGTGCCCTTGCCATAGGGCATCTCGAAGGAGACGATCTGGCCCTTGTCATCCTTGCCCAGGACCGTGGCATTCGCAGGCAGCTTTTCGCAGATCCGCAGGACATCCAGCATGAACACATGTCCGTCCAGACCTTCAAAATTGAGGCCCGGTGAGGTGACGCCTTCTGTGAATACAGCGTCCTTGAAAGCAGTGGAGAGGATCGTGCAGGGCTGGTACTCCAGATTGGTCTCCGGCAGACCCGGCAGCAGAAGGACCTTGCCGCCGCGCCTGGCAAAATCAAGGACGGCGGTCTGCGCTTCCGCACTCATGGCGGAAGGTGCCGGTACGACTAACGGACGGTCGAGGTCCAGATCACCCGTGAGGCAGACCAGCTGCCCATTGTGCCGGGAGCACATGAAGGTATAGAGCAGACCGTTCATGATGAAATCATAGGCCTTTCCATTGGTGAAAGGCTGGGTGGCAAGATCATAGGCCGGCGCGTTCATCAGGTTCCATTCATAGCCGATCTGCACGGAAGAGCGGCGATAAGTGCGCTGCATCCAGGCGTGTGCGTGGGCGGTTTCATGAAAATCCTTGATGGCATAATAGGAGGGGCGGATCGTATTGTCCCAGGCCACCGGTGCACCATAATCGTACAAATCACGGTTCTCACCGGTGTTTTCGAAATTAGGTCCACCGGTGAATACATAGTAGTTGACACCCTTCATACCGACCGCCAAATTGGCCTTATAGCAGGCAAGCAGATCCTCCGGCAGGACCGGGGGCATGTCACAGCTGGAACCGCCTGGCATCTCCAGGACCGCCGGCGGCATGTCGAGCTGCCGCAGAGTATCGATGCTCATCATCATACGCAGCGCGTACTGCGGTGTGGGATTGTTCTGCGGCCAGGTCAGGCCCAGGTTGTAATAATGGTCGCTGCCGAGCAGGAAGGAAATATCGGCCTGTTCGAAGGCAGACACGGTCTTTACGAACAGGTGGTTCATGGTCGGATTGGCAGAATTATGGCAGATCGGGCCTTCGATTCCATCCTCCCGCAGCCAACGGGCAAGCGTCACAAGGTACTCGGCCATCATGCTCTGATAAAAATCGTTATAATCCTTGTGGCGCAGGCACTCTGTGATCTTTTTCGGATCGTTCTCGGTGAAGGGTTTTACGGAGGCAAAGTCTGCGAAGCAGGTGCCGTAGGCGGTATTGAGTGCCTCTATGGTACCATAGCGTTCTTTCAGGAAGCGGGGGAACCTTCCGTTCGGATCCCCGAAGCCGATGGTGGTCAGATTGCAGTCCTTGGAACCGTACCAGACGTGGACGCCGGCCAGTTCGTTGTCCACCTGGATCATTTCCACGGGACCGCCGTTCTGGGCCATATAGGGGCGGACCAGGTCCGCAAAGGCGCGGTAGAAGGGACGGCTCTTTTCCAGAAAGACCGGATGCAGATAGGAAATGGAGTAGTGCTTGAGGACGGCACCGTCAGCGGAACGGGCCAGGACCTCCGGATATTTGTCCAGCAGCCATTGGGGCAGGCCAGCATTGACCAATTCAGAGTAGGAGTAAGGGCCTGGACGCAGGATGACCTTAAGTCCTACCTCGGCAGCGGTCTTCAGAAAACCTTCCAGATCCCGGGGTCCCACATCGCCGAAGAGAATGGTACCTTCTTCCGGTTCATGGACGATCCAGGGCACATAGGTGGCGATGGTGTTGCCGCCGCAGTCTTTAAACAGCTGCATCCGGTATTTCCAGTCTGCCCGGGGCACACGGAAATAATGGAACTCACCGGAGAGCATGAAATCATCCCGACCATCGATCTGAAAACCGTACTTATCAAATGTCAGTGTATTCATGGTGGACCTCCTTATGTAGCGTGTGGCAGATTTATTTGCCGTAATGGTAGCACAGACCGGTGTGAAAATCCATGGAAACATTTTCAAAATCGTTATTGACAAAACCTTGCCACTGCTATATAATTATTTTTGCGCTTGTGGAGAGGTGTCCGAGAGGTTTAAGGAGCCGCACTCGAAATGCGGTGTCTCCGCAAGGAGCCGCGGGTTCGAATCCCGCC